>NZ_CP118224.1:3232500-3327500 GCF_030849025.1 Oceanimonas pelagia | reverse complement strand
GCAACAGGCCGCAACTGGGCGCCGTGGTGGATGGCTACACCGGTCTCATCCGCCAGCTGCTGACGCTGATGGATGAGGCAGTGACATTGGCCCACGACGGCAATACTGCCGCAAGGCTGGCGGCCTACAGCGCCTTTCTGCAGAGCAAGGAACGCATGGGGCTCATTCGTGCCGTATTAAGCAACGCCTTTGGCGCCGACCGGTTTGCCCCCGGCCTGTACCGCCACTTTATCACCCTGCAAGCGGAACAGGCCATCTATCTGGAACGCTTCAGCCGCCTGGCCTCTCCCGCCTGGCGGGAGCTTTACCGGCAACAGACCGGCAGCAGCACCGAAGTGGCTCAACTGCTGCAACTGGCCCACGACCGCGCCGACAGCGGGGGCTTTAACCAGAATGCCACCCACTGGTTTGGTATCGCTACCCGTCATATCAACCAGCTGAAAACCGTGGAAGACGGTCTGGCCAACAGTCTGGAGCAGCATGTGCTGCAACTGCACCAGGGCGCCACCACCCGCTTCTGGCTGAGCCTAGTGTGCTCGGTGGTGGTGCTGGCGGTAACCCTGGCGCTTTCCCTGCGGCTGATGCGCGGCATTCGCCACGGCGTACATACTCTGCACCAGGGCATGCTGCGCATCACCCAGAACAACGACTTTACCCAGGATGTGCCGGTGCAGGGCAGCGATGAGCTGGCCGAACTGGCAGAATCCCTCAACGCCATGCAACATCACCTCAACGAACTGCTGCTGGGCGTAAACCAGGCCAGCCGGCGTCTGTTTGGCAACGCCGATCATACCCAGGACTCGGTGCAAAAAGTGCGGCTGCATATCGAGCATGGCACCGGCCAGGTGGAGCTGGTGGTATCCGCCACCACCGAAATGGCCGCCACCGTAGCCGAGATTGCCCGCCACGCCAGCGACACCTTTGGCGCCGCCAACGACAGCATATTGCGGGCGGAAGAAGGGGATCACGACGTGGATGACACCATTGCCGCCATTGAGGAGGTAGCGCTGGCCCTGAACGAAGGAGAGCGGCGGGTGCAGGAGGTGGCCCAGCACACCCGCGACGTGGAACACTGCCTGACCACCATCAAGCAGATCTCCGAGCGCACCAACCTGCTGGCCCTGAACGCCGCCATTGAAGCCGCCCGCGCCGGCGAATCGGGCCGGGGATTTGCGGTGGTGGCCGACGAGGTCAGAGCCCTGGCCATGCAAACCCAGCACACCGCCGCCGAAATAGACGACATGCTGGTCCGGCTGCGGGAAGGGGTGGAAAGCGCCGTGGCTGCCATGAGTACTGGCCGGGAAAAGGCCGGCTACAGCGTGGAGGAAGCGCGCAAGGCCGGCGTGGAGCTGACCACCATCGTCGGTGAAATCCGCAAGGTCAACGCCATGAGCGAACAGGTGGCCACCGCCACCGAGGAACAACGCACCGTGACCGACGACATTCAGCACAATGTAATCCTGATTCGGGACGGCTACCAGGCCACTCTCGACATTGCCGGCCAGCTGCAACAGCAGGGGGAAGCCCTGAGTGACCTGGCCGTCCAGCTTGAGCAACGGCTGGCCCAGTTCCGGCTGCGGCAAAGCCCTTAACCGTCCTGTTCAGGCCCGGCCTTTTTATACCCGGCCCTCACCGAGAGTCATGGTCTATGCTTCGATAAAAGCGGCGCCAGCATCATACAACATGGTGCCGGCGCCGCTGTTGAACCCGGTTTCGTCGTTCAATCAAAGAGGCATTTCCAATGAGTCAAAGCACATCCCCCTCCTCCGGCAAGTGTCCCGTCATGCACGGTGCGCAAACCGAGTCCGGCAGCTCCAACACCAGCTGGTGGCCCAAGGCTCTGAATCTCGACATTCTTCACCAGCACGACACCAAGACCAATCCGCTGGGCAAGGACTTCAACTATGCCGAGGCCTTTAAACAGCTGGATCTGAACGCGGTCAAGCAGGATCTCAAGGCCCTGATGACCGACAGCCAGGACTGGTGGCCGGCCGACTGGGGGCACTATGGCGGCCTGATGATCCGCATGGCCTGGCACAGCGCCGGCTCCTACCGCATTGCCGATGGCCGCGGCGGCGGTGGCACCGGCAACCAGCGCTTTGCGCCGCTCAACAGCTGGCCCGACAACGCCAACCTCGACAAGGCCCGCCGGCTGCTGTGGCCCATCAAGAAAAAATACGGCAACGCCCTGTCCTGGGCCGATCTGATGATCCTGGCCGGCAACATGGCCTATGAGTCCATGGGGCTGAAAACCTTTGGCTTTGGTGGCGGACGGGCCGATATCTGGCACCCGGAAAAAGACACCTACTGGGGCGCAGAGAAGGAATGGCTGGCCCCGACCAACAACCCCAACAGCCGTTATTCCGGTGATCGGGAGCTGGAAAACCCGCTGGCGGCGGTCATGATGGGGCTGATCTACGTCAACCCGGAAGGGGTGGACGGCCAGCCCGATCCGCTCAAGACCGCCGCCGATGTGCGCGAAACCTTTGCCCGCATGGCGATGAACGATGAGGAAACCGCCGCCCTCACCGCCGGTGGCCATACCGTGGGCAAGGCCCACGGCAACGGTGACGCCGCCAACCTGGGGCCGGAGCCGGAAGGCGCCGGCCTGGAAGAACAGGGCCTGGGCTGGAACAACCACAAGGGCCGGGGCATTGGCCGCGACACCGTAACCAGCGGCATTGAAGGCGCCTGGACCACCAACCCCACGCGGTGGGATAACGGCTATTTCGACATGTTGCTCAACCACGAATGGGAATCGAAAAAGAGCCCGGCGGGAGCCTGGCAGTGGCAGCCGGTCAGCATCAGGGAGGAAGACAAGCCGGTGGATGTGGAAGATCCGTCCCGCCGCTGCATGCCGATCATGACCGACGCCGACATGGCCATGAAAATGGACCCGGCCTATCGCAAGATCATCGAACGCTTTCATCAGGACCCGGCCTACTTTGCCGACACCTTTGCCCGCGCCTGGTTCAAGCTCACCCACCGGGATCTGGGGCCGAAAAGCCGCTATCTGGGGCCCGATGTGCCCGAGGAAGATCTGATCTGGCAGGATCCCGTACCCGCCGTCGACTACACCCTGAGCGAGGCGGAAATCACCCGGCTCAAGGCCGACATTCTGGCCACCGGGCTGAGTGTGGCGGAGCTGGTGACCACCGCCTGGGACAGCGCCCGCACCTTCCGTTGCTCCGATTACCGGGGTGGCGCCAACGGTGCCCGCATTCGGCTGGCGCCGCTCAAGGACTGGCAAGGCAACGAGCCGGCCCGGCTGCAAAAGGTGCTGGGTGCGCTGCAACAACTGCAATCGACCCTCGCCAAGCCGGTCAGCATGGCCGATCTCATCGTGCTCGGTGGCGCGGCGGCGGTGGAAAAGGCGGCCCGGGATGCCGGCGTCAACATCACAGTGCCCTTTGCGCCCGGCCGGGGCGACGCCACCGCCGAGATGACCGATGCCGACTCCTTTGCCCCGCTGGAGCCGGTGCACGACGGCTACCGTAACTGGCTGAAGCAGGATTACGCCGTCACCCCCGAGGAGCTGATGCTGGATCGCACCCAGCTGATGGGTCTGACCGCACCGGAAATGACGGTGCTGGTGGGTGGCATGCGGGTGCTGGGCACCAACCACGGCAACAGTCCCCACGGCGTGTTTACCGACCGCGTTGGCGTGCTCAGCACCGACTTCTTCGTCAACCTCACCGACATGGCCTATCGCTGGGAGCCGGCGGGCAACAACCTTTACAATATCGTTGAGCGCCAGTCGGGCCAGGTGAAATGGACCGCCACCCGGGTGGATCTGGTATTTGGCTCCAACTCGATACTGCGCAGTTATGCCGAGGTCTACGCCCAGGACGACGCCCATGAGAAGTTCGTGCACGACTTCGTGAGCGCCTGGAACAAGGTCATGAATGCGGACAGATTCGATCTTCAGTAGCGTGAAAAGTGGCTGCACCTTCAGCAGGAGCAGGGAGAACCGGGCCGATGGGCCCGGTTTTCGGTGCATTGGCATTGCACTGAACAACCGCCACGAAGCAAAATACCGACTTTGCCCAAAACCGATAACATGCTCATCATATCCTGCTGGCTCATTCCCTCTGGCATGACATTATTCCCATGTTGACCGCACGACTACCATTCACCGCCCTGCTGGTCTCTGTCCTGCTTGCCATCCCCATGCTGTTTGGCCGGGTGCAGGCGAACGAGCTGGATTACTGGACGTTTCAGGAATACATGGAAGCGTTTCCCGAACAGCGCCACCTGGCCAATGAGTTTGCCGCACGGGTGCGTCAGCCCGCCCTGCCCTGGCACCATGCCTCCGCGGTGCCGGTGCGTATTGCCATGCTGACACCGGATGTGCAGATCTCGGACTACTGGCTACGCAACCGGCTGAGCCTGACCCGCCGGTTGCAGGAAATGGGCCTGCCCTACACCCTGCAAAACTTCTCGTTCCACCCCGCCACCTCGATCAGACAGCAGGAGGCACTGCTGGCCCAGGCCCTGCGCAGCCGGCCCGATTACCTGATCTTTACCCTCAATGCCCTGCGCCATCGCGTGCTGGTAGACAAGATCATCGCCCGCGGCCACCCCAAGCTGATTTTGATGAACATCACCACACCGCTGAAGTCGTGGCAAGAAAACCAGCCGTTCTTCTATGTGGGCTTTGATCACAAGGAAGGCACCCGGCTGCTGACCGACGCCATCACCAGGCTCACCGGCCCGCAGACCAACTACCTGATGCTGTATGGATCTCAGGGCTATGTCAGCCAGGCCCGGGGCGACGAGTTTATTCGCCTTACCAGCCACCGCCCCGGCTTTGTGCAGCGCCAGGCTTTTTACACCGATATTGACCGGGCCAGAGCCAGCCAGGCGGTACAACAGGCCCTGACCGCTCACCCCGACATCAATCTTGTCTATGCCTGCACCACCGACGTAGCCCTGGGGGCCGCCGACGGCCTGCAAGCCCTGGGCAAACGGCACTCCGTGCTGCTCAACGGCTGGGGCGGTGGCAGTGCCGAGCTTGAGGCCATGGCCCGGGGAGAACTGGATCTGACCGTGATGCGCATGAACGATGACAACGGCGTGGCCATGGCCGAAGCCATTCGCCTCGATCAGGAAGGCAAGGCCAACCGCCTGCCTCTGGTTTACAGCGGCGACTTCGCCGTGGTGGACCGGCACACCCCCGCCGACAGACTGGAGCGCCTGAAAGCCCATGCCTTCCGCTACTCCCAATAACGCTCGCGCCCGGCCCCTGCTGCGGCAATTGCTGCTGGTGCTGCTGCCGGCCTTTTTGCTGTTGGCCACCGCCCTGCTGGTACTCACCTACCGCAGTAGCGCAACCATGGTGAATGACAGCATTCACCATCAGCTGAAAGAAGCCCACGACCGGCTGCAAATCTTGCTGGACAGCTACCTGAACGGGCTGGATGGCCTGCTGACGGCCACCGCCGAGCAGTCGGAGCTGGCGCTCGCACTCTCGTCCGGCAACCCGGCCGGTGCCCGGGCACTCTTGCAACAAACCCTGGAGCACCGCCACGGCGAATATCTGGATCTGCTGATGCTCAGCCGGCAAGGACAACTGTGGGCCAACCTGAACTCCCCCCTCTATGCCATGGAGCACCGCCAGCTGCAGCTGATCTCGGCCCCGCCCCTGTACCACCGGTGGACCCGCATTGAACTGGATGCTCCCTTTAGCCGCCAGGTTGCCCTGGTGCAGCGCTACCCGGTGATTGCGCCGGACTCGGGTGAGGTAATTGGCAGCCTGTTTGGCGGTGTGGTGCTGAATGACAACCTCAGCCTGCTGCGCCAGCTGGCCCGGGGGGCGGAAAATTTTCGGGTGCAGCTGATCCTGCACGGCAAGCCAGTGGGCCCGGCCTACCTCAACAGCAACGACATCGCCCCCGGTGTGGTTACCCAGGCCCTGACCGGCGGGCAGGCCCATGGCCAGATTCGAGGACACTATTTCAGCCGGCAGCCCCTGCTGATCGGCGGCGAACCCAGCGAACTGCAACTGCTGTTGCTGACCGACAACACCATTGCCCAGCAATTGCAGCAGAACTATGGCTATCACACTCTGCTGGCCCTGCTGCTGGTGCTGCTGGTAGCGCTGGCGCTGGCGCTGTACACCTTGCGGTTGATCTCGGCTCCCCTGGCCAGCCTGACCCGGTTTGCCGAACAGGCAAGCCTCGGCCAACAGGCCGCCTTTCAGCCCGATCGCATTCAGGAATTCAATTTCCTCGGCAACAGCCTGGAAAGCATGGTGACCACACTGCAACAAAACGAACTGCGCCTGGCCCACCTGTTTGATGCCGCCAACTCGGCGACCCTCATCGTCGATAACGACGATCGCATTCAGGCACTGAACCAGATGGCCACGGCACTGTTTGAGCAAGGTCATGGCGACCTGGTTGGCACCCCCATCACCCAGCACTTCAGCCCCGAGCAACTGGCGCCGCTGCAACAGGCCATCGACAAGGCCCGCAGGGGCCACCGGGTAGCGGACGTGGAAGCCCGCCTGGGCCCCCTGCCCGGGCTGGCCCGGTACCAGTTGTGGACCCTGGCTCCGGTGTTCAGCAAGGGCGTGGTCACTGCGGTGCAGTTGCAGGGCCAGGACATCAGCCGTCTGAAGCAGGCGGAAGAATCCCTGCAGCTGAATCGCCTGGTGCTGGCCAATATGCTGGAAGCGGTGATGATCTTCGATCGCCATCAGCGGCTGGTGTACGCCAACCCGGCCTACACTCAGCTCACCGGCTTCGTGCTGGACGAGATGGTAGGACACTCCCCCGCCAGCGCCCTGCCCCTGGCGCCGGACACCCTTTCTCCGTGGCAGCATATCGACACCCATGGCCACTGGCAGGGAGAGGTTTCCTTTCGCTCCCTGAACGGCACCACGCTGCCACTGTGGCTGTCGATTCGCATTCTGAGCAATGCTCAAGGTGAAACCAGCCATTACGTGGCGGTGTGTTCCAATATCTTCGTGCTCAGAAGCCCGGAGCCCCGGGCAACCCCTGATGCCACTCAACACAACACCCCGGGCCAGCCGTAGGCCGGCACCGGGGTGCATGCAAGGGGTGGGATGACACTTTATTTTCATCCCACAAAACGGCTGCTGGGCTTGTGGCGCCTTATTCCACGGTCACGCTCTTGGCCAGATTGCGGGGCTGATCCACGTCGGTGCCCTTGATCAGGGCCACGTAGTAGGACAGCAGCTGCAGCGGCACCGTATAGACGATGGGCGCGATCACCTCATCCACATGTTCCAGCGACATCACCCGCATGGTGTTGTCACCCTTGAAGCCGGCCCGCTTGTCGGCGAACACATAGAGGATACCGCCCCGGGCGCGTACTTCTTCCACGTTGGACTTCAGCTTTTCCAGCAGCTCGTTGTTGGGCGCCACCACGATAATGGGCATGTCGGCGTCAATCAGCGCCAGCGGGCCGTGCTTGAGCTCGCCGGCGGCATAGGCCTCGGCGTGAATGTAGGAAATTTCCTTGAGTTTGAGCGCCCCTTCCATGGCGATGGGATACTGCTCGCCCCGGCCCAGGAACAGGCTGTGGTACTTGTCGGCGAACTCTTCCGCCAGTTGCTCAATGTCGCCGGCCAGCGCCAGGGTATCGACGATGTGCGCCGGCAGTGAGCGCAGCGAGCGCACCAGCTCGGCCTCGGTCTGCTCGCTCAGGTTGCCCCGGCAACGGCCCACCGCCGCCACCAGCATCAGCAGCGCCACCAGTTGCGTGGTAAACGCCTTGGTAGAAGCCACGCCGATTTCGGCGCCGGCCCGGGTCATAAAGGCCAGATCCGACTCCCGCACCAGGGAGGAGCCGGGCACGTTGCAGATGGTCAGGCTGCTCATGTAGCCGGACTCCTTGGCCAGCCGCAGCGCCGCCAGGGTGTCGGCGGTCTCGCCGCTCTGGGACAGGGTGATCAGCAGGCTGTTGGGACGCACCACCGACTTGCGGTAGCGGAACTCGGAGGCGATCTCGATATCGCAGGGCACCCCGGCCAGGGCCTCGAACCAGTAACGGGCCACCATGCCGGCATGGTAGGAGGTGCCGCAGGCGATCAGCTGAATGTGCTCCACTTTTTCAAAAATGTCGCGGGCACCGTTGCCAAAGGACTCCACCACCACGCCCTGCTCGCTCAGCCGGCCTTCCAGGGTATCGGTAATGGCCCTGGGCTGCTCGTGAATTTCCTTCAGCATATGGTGACGGTATTCGCCCTTGTCGCCGGCGTCGTGGATCACGTCCGACTCCTGCTCGGCGCGGGTCACCGGCTGGCCGTCACGGTCAAAGATACGAATCTCGCGGCGGGTCACCTCGGCCACGTCGCCCTCTTCCAGGAACAGGAAACGGCGGGTGACCGGCAGCAGCGCCAGCTGATCCGAGGCGATAAAGTTCTCGCCCAGACCAAGGCCGATCACCAGCGGCGAGCCGGAACGGGCCACCACCACCCGCGTATCGTCGTTGACGTCCATCAGCACGGTGCCATAGGCGCCACGCAACTCTTTAACCGTGGTTTGCAGTGCCGCCAGCAATGAGTCGGTGTGCTGGCGATGCCAGTGCACCAGATGAGCGATCACCTCGGTGTCGGTGTCTGAAGCAAACTCGTAGCCTCTGGCTTTAAGCTGTTCGCGCAGTTCTTCATGGTTTTCGATAATGCCGTTGTGCACCACGGCGATGTTACCGGACACGTGGGGGTGGGCATTGCGCTCGGACGGCTCGCCATGGGTGGCCCAGCGGGTATGGGCAATGCCGGTGCCGCCGGCCAGCGGTTGTTGCTCAAGGGCGTCGGCCAGCGCCTGCACCTTGCCGAGACGACGCACCCGGCCCAGCCGGTTGTCGTGAATAATGGCCACCCCGGCGGAGTCGTACCCCCGGTATTCCAGCCGGCGCAGGCCTTCCACCAGAATTTCCGCCACATCACGCTGGGCCACGGCCCCTACAATTCCACACATGCTCTTGTCCTCAGGATGAAGGGGCTATCACCAGGGTGATGCCCTTTTGCGCTAACTGTTGTTGATATTCTTTGGGAATGCCGCTGTCGGTCACCAGGGTATGAATGGCACTCCAGGGCAGCTCCAGATTGGGGATTTTGCGGCCAATCTTGTCCGACTCCACCATCACCACCACTTCCCGGGCCACCTCGGCCATCACCCGCGACAGGCCGGTGAGCTCATTGAAGGTGGTGGTGCCCCGGGCCAGATCGATGCCGTCGGCGCCGATAAACAGCTGATCGAAGTCGTAGGATCGCAGCACCTGCTCGGCCACCTGCCCCTGAAACGACTCGGAAGACGGATCCCAGGTACCACCGGTCATCAGCAGGGTGGGCTCCGGCTCCAGCTCGCGCAGGGCATTGGCGATATTGAGCGAATTGGTCATCACCACCAGACCGCTTTTCTGCCCCAGCTCGCCCAGCAACGCCGCCGTGGTGCTGCCGCTGTCGATAATGATGCGGTTGTGCTCGCGAATGCGCGCCGCCGCCGCCCGGGCCAGGGACTGTTTTCGTTTTGAAACCGGCTCGGCACCGGCCTCAGCTACCATTTCGCTCGGCACCGGCACGGCGCCGCCATAGCGGCGCAGCAGCAGGCCGTTTTTCTCCAGCGCGGTGAGATCCTTGCGAATGGTCACTTCCGAGGTATCGAAACGGCGGGCCAGCTCATCCACGGTCACTTCCCCCCGCTCGGCCAGCAGGGTGATGATGGTATGGCGGCGTTGTTGAGTGTTGCGTTTCGACATGGCGACATTAAGTTTCGTTTTGAAAGCAGAATGCTAGCAGATCAAAAGATAGGCGGGCAATAAAAAACGCGGCTGTGAAACCACAGCCGCGCCCATAGCCATCACTCCCGCGAAGGCCGGAGTCCCGAGCAGACAATAATGGACCTCCGCCTTCGCGGAGGTGACAAGAAAGCGGGATGGTTCAGGACTTCTTCTTCACCGGGCGGGGCCAGTTCTTGATATGGCGCTGGGGCACGCGGGTGATCACCAGCTCAGCCTCGGCCACGTCCTTGGTGACGGTGCTGCCGGCCCCCAGGGTGGCATTCTTGCCGATGCGCACCGGGGCCACCAGCTGGGTGTCGGAGCCGACGAACACGCCGTCTTCGATCACCGTCTGGAACTTGTTGACGCCGTCATAGTTGCAGGTGATGGTGCCGGCACCGATGTTCACCCCCGCGCCGATCTCGGCATCGCCCAGATAGCTGAGGTGGCCGGCCTTGGAACCCTTGCCCAGGCGGGCCTTTTTCATTTCCACAAAGTTGCCGACATGGGCATCCTCGGCCAGCACGGCGCCGGGGCGCAGGCGGGCAAAGGGGCCGGCGCTGCTGGCGCTGCCCAGTTCGGCGTTTTCCACGATGGAATAGGGCTTCACCTCGGCATCGTCGCCGATCACGCAGTTCTTCAGAATGGTACCGGCGCCGATTTTCACCCGATTACCCAGGCGCACGTCACCCTCAATGATGACGTTGACGTCGATCACCACTTCCTCGCCGGCGGTCAGGGTACCGCGCAGATCGAAGCGGGCCGGATCCAGCAGGCTGACGCCCTCGCGCATCAGCCGCTCGGCCTGCATGCGCTGATAGGCCCGCTCCAGCCCGGCCAGCTGCACCCGGTCGTTGGCCCCTTCCACCTCGGCGGTGCTGGCCGGCTGCACGGTGGCAATGTCGCAGCCGTCCCGGTGGGCCATGGCGAAGATGTCGGTGAGGTAGAACTCCCCCTGGGCATTGTCGTTGTTGAGCTCGCCCAGCCAGGCCCTGAGCCGGCCGGCGTCGGCCACCAGCACACCGGTGTTCACCTCGGTAATGGCCAGCTGCTCGGGGGTGGCATCCTTCTGCTCAACAATGCCGGTGACCTGGCCGTGTTCCCGCACGATACGGCCATAGCCGGTGGGGTTGGCAAGGCTTACCGTAAGCAGGCCCACGCCCCCTTTGGGCTGGGCGGCGATCAGCCGCTGCAGGGTGTCCGCCTGCAGCAACGGGGTATCACCGTAGAGCACCAGCACCCTGTCTTCATCGGCAATGGCCGGCAGCGCCACCGCCACCGCGTGGCCGGTGCCGAGCTGCTCGGCCTGATGAGCCCAGTGCAGATCCGGGGCTTCAATGCGGGCCTTGAGCTGGTCGGCACCGTGGCCGTAGACCAGGTGAATACCGTCCACCCCGCAGGCCCGGGCGGCCTCGATCACATGAGCCACCATGGGCTTGTTGGCCACCGGGTGCAGTACCTTGGGAAGAGAAGAGCGCATGCGGGTGCCCTTGCCCGCCGCCAGAATTACCGCCTGAATCGTCATTGAAAATATATCCCGTTTGAAATGACCGTGAGGAGTGAGGGGTTAGAGGTGAGGAGTAAACCCCGTTTGCAGAACGGTTGTTTCTCCTCACCCCTCACTCCTGACACCTCACCGTTAATGCCGTTATTGTGATTTTTTCGCAAAAAAAAAAGCGACCCTGAGGTCGCTTTTTCGAACGTTCGGCTTAACGTACGTTTTTCTTAACCAACTGCAGCACGCGCAGTTTCGCCATAGCCCGGGCCAGTTCGGCGGCCGCTTCTGCATAGTCCACATCGTGTGAGGAGTTCTGCAGCTTGGCTTCCGCCGAGCGCTTGGCTTCTTCGGCCTTGGCTTTATCCAGATCTTCGGCGCGAATCGCAGTGTCGGCCAGAACCATAACACTGCTGCCCTGTACTTCCAGCATGCCACCGGAGATATACAGAACTTCCTGCTGGCCGGCCTTGGTGACGTATTGCACCAGGCCGGGACGGATTGCCGTCAGCAGGGGGGCGTGTCCGTAACGAACGCCCAATTCACCCTCAGAGCCGGAGACAGTCACCGCGGTCACAGAGCCGGAAAACAGGCGTTTTTCGGCACTGACGATGTCCAGGTGAAAGCTATACTCAGCCATCAGGTCCTCCTTAGAGGCTTACAGTTTCTTGGCTTTTTCGACCGCTTCGTCGATGGAGCCAACCATGTAGAACGCCTGCTCGGGCAGCGTGTCGTAGTCACCGTTCAGGATGCCCTGGAAACCGGCGATGGTGTCTTTCAGAGACACGTACTTGCCGGGGGCACCGGTGAACACTTCGGCCACGAAGAACGGCTGAGACAGGAAACGCTCGATTTTACGGGCGCGGGACACGGTCAGCTTGTCGTCTTCAGACAGTTCGTCCATACCCAGAATGGCGATGATGTCCTTCAGCTCTTTATAACGCTGCAGTACGGTCTGTACGCCACGGGCCACGGAGTAGTGCTCTTCACCCACCACCTGCGGGTCCAGCTGACGGCTGGTGGAATCCAGCGGGTCAACGGCCGGGTAGATACCCAGGGCAGCGATCTGACGGCTCAGTACCACGGTCGCATCCAGGTGGGCGAAGGTGGTGGCCGGAGACGGGTCGGTCAAGTCATCCGCAGGCACGTAAACGGCCTGTACGGAGGTGATGGAGCCGGTCTTGGTAGAGGTGATACGCTCCTGCAGAACGCCCATCTCTTCGGCCAGGGTCGGCTGGTAACCTACTGCGGAAGGCATACGGCCCAGCAGTGCGGATACTTCGGTACCGGCCAGGGTGTAACGGTAGATGTTGTCCACGAACAACAGTACGTCACGACCCTCGTCACGGAACTTCTCGGCCATGGTCAGACCGGTCAGGGCCACGCGCAGACGGTTGCCCGGCGGCTCGTTCATCTGACCGTATACCAGAGATACCTTGTCCAGTACGTTGGACTCGGTCATTTCGTGGTAGAAGTCGTTACCTTCACGGGTCCGCTCGCCCACACCGGCAAACACGGAGTAACCGCTGTGCTCGATGGCGATGTTACGGATCAGTTCCATCATGTTTACGGTTTTGCCCACACCGGCACCACCGAACAGACCAACCTTACCACCCTTGGCGAAGGGGCATACCAGGTCGATTACCTTGATGCCGGTTTCCAGCAGCTCGGTGCTGTTGGACTGCTCTTCGTAGCTGGGAGCGGCACGGTGAATGGACCAGCGTTCTTCTTCGCCGATGTCGCCCTTTTCGTCGATGGGGTTACCCAGCACGTCCATGATGCGACCCAGGGTCTGCACACCTACCGGCACCTGAATGGGGGCGTTGGTGTTTTCAATTTCCAGACCACGGCGCAGGCCGTCGGAAGAACCCATGGCGATACAACGAACAACGCCGCCGCCGATTTGCTGCTGAACTTCCAGAACCAGACCCTGGCCCTGGCCTTCCGTCGTAATCTTCAGCGCGTCGTATACGTGGGGAACCGCATCTTGCGGGAATTCCACGTCAACAACGGCGCCGATGATTTGGACTATGATACCCTTACTCATGTCAAATCCTCTAAACCTTTGAATACCTTCGCCTTATACGGCACCGGCCCCGGCAACGATCTCACTCAGCTCCTGGGTAATGGCGGCCTGACGGGCCTTGTTATACACCAGTTGCAGATCGTTGATGAGGTTGCCGGCGTTGTCGGTTGCGGCTTTCATCGCCACCATCCGGGCCGCCTGTTCGCTGGCCAGGTTCTCGACCACACCCTGATACACCTGGGATTCCACAAAGCGTACCAGCAGCGTGTCCAGCAGCGATTTGGGATCCGGTTCATAGAGGTAGTCCCAGCTGTGGCTGGCCACTTCTTCTTCCGATGCAGGCAAAGGCAACAGTTGATCGACCGTCGGCTTTTGCACCATGGTGTTTTCAAACTTGTTGTACACCAGGTACAGCTTGTCTATCTCACCCTTGTCGTACGCTTCCAGCATGACACTGACCGAGCCGATCAGATCGTCGAGCGCGGGGTTGTCGCCCAGGCCGGAAGCCTGCGCCAGTACCTTGCCGCCATAACGGTTGAAGAAACCAACCGCCTTGCTGCCGATAAGGCACAGATCCACGCCTACACCCTTGTCGGTGTACGCTTTCATGCTGTTCATGGCGGCCTTGAACACGTTGATGTTCAGACCACCACAAAGGCCACGATCGGTGGAGACGATAATAAAGCCTACGCGCTTGACCTCACGGTCTTCCAGATAGGGGTGCTTGTATTCCAAGTTCCCCTGCGCGATGTGGCCGATCACCTTGCGTATGGTTTCAGCGTATGGGCGGCTGTGGTCCATGCGATCCTGCGCTTTGCGCATTTTCGAGGCGGCCACCATCTCCATAGCGCTGGTGATCTTCTGAGTGTTTTTCACACTCCCGATCTTGCTACGTATTTCTTTTGCGCCGGCCATGTCGCTTCTCCAATTCAGGTGGCAGCAATAAACGCTGCCACATGGTTACCAGGACTGGGTAGCCTTAAAGCTATCCAGCAACGCAGTCAGCTTGGCTACAACGTCTTTGTTGTAGTCGGCTTTCTCGTTGATCTCCGCCATCAGGGCGGCATGTTCTGAATTGGCGTAAGCGAGCAGGGCGTCTTCGAACGTAGTGATGAACTTCAGCTCAACGTCGTCCAGGTAGCCGTTTTCGGCGGCGAACAGGGACAGGGCCTGCTCGGCAACGGACATCGGACGGTATTGCTTCTGCTTCATCAGCTCGGTGACTTTCTGACCGTGGCTCAGCTGCTTGCGGGTAGCGTCGTCCAGATCGGAAGAGAACTGGGCAAAGGCCGCCAGTTCACGATACTGGGCCAGCGCGGTACGGATACCACCGGACAGCTTCTTGATGATCTTGGTCTGAGCGGCACCACCCACACGGGATACGGAGATACCCGGGTCAACGGCCGGACGAATACCGGAGTTGAACAGTTCGGTGGTCAGGAAGATCTGACCGTCGGTGATGGAGATCACGTTGGTCGGTACGAACGCAGACACGTCGCCGGCCTGGGTTTCGATGATCGGCAGCGCAGTCAGAGAGCCGGTCTTGCCTTTCACTTCACCGTTGGTGAACTTCTCAACGTAGTCGGCAGACACGCGGGAAGCACGCTCCAGCAGGCGGGAGTGCAGGTAGAACACGTCACCCGGGTAGGCTTCACGGCCCGGCGGACGACGCAGCAGCAGAGAGATCTGACGGTAGGCAACGGCCTGCTTGGACAGGTCATCGTACACGATCAGGGCATCTTCACCGCGGTCACGGAAGAATTCACCCATGGCACAACCGGCGTAAGGCGCCAGGTATTGCAGGGCGGCAGACTCGGAGGCGGAAGCAACAACCACGATGGTGTTCTTCAGCGCGTCATGCTCTTCCAGCTTGCGGACCACGTTGGCGATGGTGGACGCTTTCTGGCCGATGGCCACGTACACACACTTAATGCCGGAGTCTTTCTGGTTGATGATGGCGTCAACGGCCAGGGCGGTTTTACCCACCTGACGGTCACCGATGATCAGCTCACGCTGACCACGGCCGATCGGAATCATGGCGTCAACGGCCTTGTAACCGGTCTGTACCGGCTGGTCTACCGACTGACGGTCGATTACGCCGGGCGCGATCACTTCTACCGGAGAAGTCAGATCGGTGTCGATGGCGCCCTTGCCGTCGATCGGCTCACCCAGGGTGTTAACCACACGACCCAGCAGGCTGCGGCCTACCGGCACTTCCAGGATACGACCGGTGGAGTGAACCTTGGTGCCTTCGGCCAGGTCGGCGTAAGGACCCATAACCACGGCGCCCACGGAGTCGCGCTCCAGGTTCAGTGCCAGGGCGTAACGGTTGCCCGGCAGTTCAATCATTTCACCTTGCATGATGTCAGCAAGGCCGTGAATACGAATGATGCCATCGCTTACGGATACGATGGTGCCTTCGTTTCGTGCTTCACTGACAACATTGAATTGCTCGATGCGCTGTTTGATCAGCTCGGCAATTTCAGTTGAATTCAGTTGCATGCTCTATTCCCCAATCAAGATTGCAGCGTTTCGGCCAAGCGGGACAGGCGGCCCCGCACACTTCCGTCGATCACCATGTCGCCGGCCTTGATGATAATGCCGGCCATCAGGCTCTTGTCGACGCTGCAATTCAGCTTCACCTGGCGTCCCAGACGCTGTTCCAGTGAAGCCTGAATCTTGGCCACTTGTTGCTTGGTCAGTTTGGCGGCGGAAACCACATCGGCGTCCACTACCCGGTCCAGTTCCGCCTTCATTACGGCGAATTCCTGCACCACTGCCGGCAACACACTCAAGCGTCCGTTTGCGGCCATTACCTTTATCAGGTTCTGGCCTTGCTCATCGAGCTGTTCGCCACAGACAGCCAAAAACACCTCGGCCATCTTTTCCGCGTTCAGATCGCTGCTCAACACCTGGGCCATGCTGTCGTTCTGCGCCACTTCGGCGGCAAAAGTCAGCATGGACAGCCAGTTGTCGACCGCTTTTTTCTCAACGGCAAAATCGAAAGCTGCTTTGGCATAGGGGCGAGCAATGGTTTTCATTTCCATGGCTCATGTTCCCTTACAGTTCAGCTACTACTTTCTCAACGATGTCGCTGTTGGCAGCGGCATCAATCTGACGCTCGAGGATTCTCTCTGCACCCACCAGGGCAAGAGCAGCAACCTGCTTGCGCAGTTCCTCTTTGACACGGTTGCGTTCGGCTTCAACTTCCGCCTGCGCCTGTGCCAGAATCTTTTCACGCTCGGCCTGAGCCTCACGCGTTGCATCCTCGATGATCTGGGCCTTGCGCTTGTTGGCCTGCTCTACGATTTGAGCAGACTGCAGCTTGGCTTCCTTCAGCTGTTCGGTTGCATTGGTTTGCGCCAGGGCCAGGTCTTTCTTGGCACGCTCGGCCGAAGACAGACCGTCAGCAATTTCCTTCTGACGCTTCTCGATGGCACCCATGATGGGAGGCCATACGAACTTCATGCAGAACCAAACGAAGATGATAAACGCGATCGTTTGACCGAGGATTGTTGCGTTCATGTTCATCGCAACTCTCCTTTAAAGTTGGTTAGCAGACTGATTAACAAGCCGGGCCATTAGGCTACGGCGAAGATCAGGTACAGAGCCATACCAACGGTGATCATCGGGATGGCGTCAACCAGACCTACCACGATGAAGAAGTTGCCGCGCAGGGCAGGCAGCATGTCAGGCTGGCGAGCAGCACTTTCCAGGAACTTGCCACCCAGCATAGAGATACCGATAGCACCACCGATAGAAGCCAGACCCAGCATGAGAGAGGCAGCGATGAAAATCATTTCCATTTTTTTTTCTCCAATTGTTAGCGGTTAGAACGAAAGCTTGTTAAATTTTTGTTATCTTTTAATTAATGTTCTTCATAGGCCATCGACAGGTAGACGACGGTCAGGATCATGAAGATGAAAGCCTGCAGGGTGATAACCAGAATATGGAAGATCGCCCACGGCACATTAAGGACCCATTGAGACCACCACGGCAGCAGACCGGCGATGAGGATGAAGATCATCTCACCGGCGTACATGTTGCCGAACAGTCGCAGACCCAGGGAGATGGGTTTGGCGATCAGGGACACGGTCTCAAGCACCAGGTTAACGGGTACCATGGACCAGTGGTTCAGCGGTTGCATGGTCAGCTCTTTTACAAAGCCGGACACGCCCTTCATCTTGATGCTGTAGAAAATGATCAAGAAGAAGACACCGAACGCCATGGACATGGTGATGTTAACATCGGCGGAAGGAACAACCCTCAGGTAAGGAACGCCCAGCAATTGCGCACCATAGGGCAGATAGTCGACCGGGATAAGGTCCATCAGGTTCATCAGGAAAACCCAGACAAAAATGGTCAGCGCCAGGGGCGCGATCAGTGCACTTTTGCCATGGAAGACGTCCTTGACGGATTTATCCACAAACTCAACCAGCAGCTCGATGGCACATTGCCACTTACCGGGAACTCCACTGGTAGCACGAGATGCCACCTTGCTGAAGCCCCACAAGAACAGCGCACCCAGGACAACGGAAACAAGCAAAGAATCGATATTCAACGCCCAGAATCCCGAACCGACCTGCAGGTGTTGCAGGTGGTGAGAGATATAACCCTGGGAAGTTAGGACATCTCCTGTTGCAGCCATGTGTTTTCCTAGTAACGGTTGTTGAGAGTGAATGAAAGAATCCACTGCATCAGCAATGCCAGGGCGTAAGCCACGTACAGGGGCAAGATACTTACCTCCATGTACTTGAACACCACGATGAACAACAGAATGGTGCTGGCCAGCTTAATCCCTGCCCCGCTGTAAAAGCTCGCCACAATGCTTTGCGGCGTGGTATCGCTGACGCTACGAGCCAACACCACCATGCTGAAAAGACATTGGGGAACCCAGTAGATTCCGCCCCCTAAAAGGGCGGAACGGGCGGCTGCCTCACCCTGTGCGAAACCGAACAGGCTGGCGACGGCCACCACCAGGAGAAATTGATAAATCAGTATTACCAGCGCCACTTGTCTGTCACTGAGGTGCCGGTTTTTCCGCTTCACAACCACTCCTGATACAGTTAGGGGCCTTTCCGATGGCATCCATCGGTTAAGCCCCAAAAAAGCAGGTCAAATTATACCCGTGAACGACACAAATGCAATTGAACTAAATCCTTATTTTTCGCGGATTTCAGTGCTTTTTTTAAGCATTTCGCGCGAAGTTTGACTGACTGAAGGATTACTACATTTTTGCCCGGCTGGTCAGAGCTCAGGGTCGCCGCCCAGGCCAAAGAAGTGGCCTATTTTATCCAGTTCATTCAAAGAGTTATATGAAATAACCAGCTTCCCCTTGTCTTTGCCGGATGACTTGATCTCCACTTTTATACCTAATTTTTCACCAAATTCCTGCTCCAGCTGGGCCATGAACAGGGATCTGGGCTGCTCCGGAGCCGGCTTTTGCGGGGTCTGACTCTGCTTGACCAGCCTTTCGGTTTCACGCACGGTCAGCCCTTTCTGCGCCACCACGTGGGCCAGTTGCGACTGGGTTTCCCCTTCCAGCATCAGCAGGGCGCGGGCATGGCCCATCTCCAGCGAGCCGTTTTCCACCAGTTGCTTGACGTCGTCATTAAGCTGATTCAGCCGCAGCAGGTTGCTCACCGCGCTGCGGCTCTTGCCCACGGCATCGGCCACGGTCTGGTGAGTAAACGCAAACTCCTCGATCAGCCGGGCCAGGGCGCGGGCCTCTTCCATCACGTTGAGATCTTCGCGCTGAATGTTCTCGATCAGGCCGATGGCCAGGGCTTGCTGGTCGGACACCGGCTTGACCAGCACCGGCACCTGGCTCAGGCCGGCCATGCGCGCCGCCCGCCAGCGGCGCTCGCCCGCCAGGATCTCATAACCGCCGGCCTCCAGCGGTCGAACTACGATGGGCTGAATGATGCCCTGCTGGCGAATGGACCCGGCCAGTTCCTCCAGCGCCTGCTGGGACATATCCCGGCGGGGCTGGTATTTGCCTGGCTGCAGACTGTTGATGGCCAGGCTCTGCAGTTCACCGCCGGCGCCGGCCGCGGCATGACTGTCGGCCTGCTCCCGGCGCAGGTTGGCGGCAGAGCTGGTGCTGAGCAGGGCGTCCAGGCCCTTGCCCAGTCCGCGACGTTTCATGTTCATGCTGTCTGTTCCACCTGTTCGGAGTTGGACTGCTCGTCGTCGGCCCGGCGCAGGATCTCGCCGGCCAGCGCCAGGTAGGACTTGGCGCCCACCGAAGACTTGTCGTAATACATGGCGGGGGTGCCGTGGCTGGGGGCCTCGGCCAGGCGCACGTTACGCGGGATCACGGTACGGTAGACCTTGTCGCCGAAATAGCTTTTTAGCTGATCGGACACCTCATTGGACAGGCGGTTGCGGTGATCGTACATGGTGCGCAGTATGCCCTCGATTTTCAGCTCGGGGTTGACCACCGCCGCCAGCTTGCTGATGGTATCCACCAGCGCGGTAAGACCTTCCAGCGCGAAATATTCGCACTGCATGGGCACCAGCACCGAATCGGCCGCCGACATGGCGTTGACCGTCAGCAGGTTAAGGGACGGCGGGCAGTCGATAAAAATGTAATCGTAGTGCTCCCGCACCGGCGCCAGGGCATTGCGCAGGCGCACTTCCCGGGCGAAGAATTCCATCAGCTTGATCTCGGCGGCGGTGACGTCACCATTGCCGGCGATCAGGTGATACCCGCCGCTGGTGTCGGTGATCACCACCTCTTCCACCGGCCGCTCGTCCACCAGCAGTTCGTAGGCGGTATTGGCCACCTGATACTTGTCGACACCGCTGGCCATGGTGGCATTGCCCTGGGGATCGAGATCGATCACCAGCACATTGCGTTTGGTAGCGGCCATGGAGGCGGCCAGATTGACACAGGTGGTGGTTTTACCCACACCACCCTTCTGATTGGCAATGGCAATGACTTTTCCCACCGAAAACCTCTACTGGCTGGCTTGCGAAATGACCACCAGATGGCGGTCGCCTTCCTGCTCGGGCACGTGCAACGGGTAAACCGCCTGGCATGTCAGGTGAGCGGGCAGGGATTGCAGCTCCTGCTCCGGAATCTGTCCCTTGAGGGCGAGAAAACGGCCATGGGGGGCGGGCAGGTGCGCGCACCAGCTTAGCATGTCGTCCAGCGAAGCAAAGGCCCGGCTCAGCACACCGTCAAACTTTTGCTCGGGCTGAAAGGCTTCCACCCGGCTCTGCACCGCCTGCACATTGGTCAGCCCCAGCTGGTGCACCACGGTGCGAATAAAGCGAATGCGCTTGCCCAGACTGTCGAGCAGCACGAACTGCTTGTCGGGATTGATAATGGCCAGCGGCAGGCCGGGCAGACCGGGACCGGTGCCCACGTCGATAAAGCGTGTTCCCTCGAGGTAAGGACTCACTACCAGGCTGTCCATGATATGACGCACCAGCATGGCGTCGGGATCCCGCACCGAGGTGAGGTTGTAGGCCTTGTTCCACTTGTCGAGCAAACCCACCAGGGCCACCAGTTGCTCCGCCTGGTGAGCGCTTACCTCAAGATCGGTGTGAGCCAGCAGAGAGTGCAATCGTTGCAGCATACTTACCCTCACGCCGACTTGCGCAGCAGGCCGCGCTTTTTGAGATGCACCAGCAGAATGGAAATGGCCGCCGGGGTCACGCCGGAAATGCGCGAGGCCTGACCCAGGGTCTCGGGCCGGGCCTGATTGAGCTTGGCCACCACCTCGTTGGACAGGCCGGACACTTCGGCGTAGTCCAGATCCAGCGGCAGCCGGGTATGCTCGTTGCGCAGCTGCTTCTGAATTTCTTCCTGCTGGCGCTCGATGTAACCGGCGTACTTGGTCTGGATCTCCACCTGCTCGGCGGCCTGCTCATGGTCGATGCCCGGGCCTATGCCCTCGATGGCCATCAGGGTGGCGTAGTCGAGCTCGGGCCGGCGCAGCAGCTCTTCCAGATTGTGCTCCCGGCTGAGCGGGGTTTTCAGTTTTTCGTTGAGGGCCGGGGCGGCGGCATGTTTGGGATTGATCCAGGTGCCGCGCAGGCGCTGGCTCTCCTGCTCGATGCGCTCGACCTTGTCACAGAACAGTGCCCAGCGGTGATCATCCACCAGTCCCAGCCGGCGGCCTTCCTCGGTCAGGCGCAGATCGGCGTTGTCTTCCCGCAGCAGCAGGCGGTATTCGGCCCGGCTGGTAAACATGCGGTAGGGCTCCTGGGTGCCCAGGGTGGACAGATCGTCCATCATCACCCCGAGATAGGCCTGATCCCGGCGCGGCGACCAGGCTTCGCGGCCAAAGGCGCGCAGGGCGGCGTTGGCGCCCGCCAGCAAGCCCTGAGCTCCGGCCTCCTCGTAGCCGGTGGTGCCGTTGATCTGGCCGGCAAAAAACAGGTTGTGCAGGCACTTGTTTTCCATGTTGGATCGCAGATCCCGCGGATCGAAGTAATCGTACTCGATGGCATAGCCGGGTCGCATGATGTGCGCCTGCTCAAAGCCCTTGATCGAGCGTACGATCTGCAGCTGCACGTCGAACGGCAGGCTGGTGGAGATGCCGTTAGGGTACAGCTCGGTGCTGGTCAGGCCTTCCGGCTCCACAAAGATCTGGTGCGAGGCCTTGTCGGCGAAGCGCATGATCTTGTCTTCGATCGACGGGCAGTAACGGGGGCCGATCCCCTCGATCACGCCGGCATACATGGGGCTGCGATCCAGGTTCTGGCGAATCACCTCATGGGTGCGTTCATTGGTGTGGGTGATGTAACAGGGCACCTGCCGGGGATGATCCGCCCGGCTGCCGATAAAAGAGAACACCGGGGTCGGGTTGTCGCCGGGCTGGGGCTGCATCACCGAAAAATCCACGCTGTTGGCGTCGATGCGTGGCGGGGTGCCGGTTTTCAGCCGGTCGATGCGCAGCGGCAGTTCGCGCAGGCGGCTGGCCAGGGCGATGGAGGGCGGATCCCCGGCACGGCCGCCCTGGTAGTTGTCCATGCCGATATGAATGCGGCCGTTGAGAAAGGTGCCCACGGTGAGCACCACGGTTTTGCCGTGAAACTTCAGCCCGGTCTGGGTGATCACGCCGGTTACGGTATCGCCGTCGAGGATCAGATCGTCACAGGCCTGCTGAAAGATCTTCAGGTTGGGCTGGTTTTCCAGCCGGGTTCTGACCGCCTGACGATAGAGCTGACGATCCGCCTGAGCGCGGGTAGCGCGTACCGCCGGGCCTTTGGATGCGTTCAGGGTACGAAACTGAATACCGGCGCTGTCGGCGGCCTGGGCCATAATGCCGCCCAGGGCATCAATTTCCTTGACCAGGTGCCCCTTGCCGATGCCACCAATGGCGGGGTTGCAGGACATCTGCCCGAGGGTATCGATATTGTGGGTCAGTAACAGCGTGTTCGCCCCCATACGGGCAGCGGCGGCGGCGGCTTCCGTTCCGGCATGGCCTCCACCGACCACGATGACATCAAACCATTCTTCATATTGCATAACGAACACTCTTGAAACGCTTGGCTGAAAGGACTCACGGCCCATGATGCCGACGGGGGTGATCCGGCGGTCTTGCTCAAGGGGCGAATATTTTAGCCGTTTTGCCAAGGGGATGGAAACCGGATCGGAGTGGATCTGGCGATCGCTTATAGATCTATGATCTTTAGATCGATCTTCTGTTGGATCTGTTATTAGCATCGCCCGGATCTGTGTATAAGCGCTTTTTGATCATGGAGATCATTCACTTACCCCCGATCGCTTGATGTGGAAAACAGATCCCGTACTCGCGTATGAAAGGTGGTTAACTCGTGGGTTTATGCACAGATGCCGGTGGTGAAAAATTTAGTTTATAGGATAACTATAGGTTTAACACTGGTTTGATCCATGGTTATCAACAGCCGATGGCGAGATGTCGTAAAACTGAGGCATGAATCTTCAGGCCGGATCTGTTGATAACTTGGTGGAAGAAAGTGACCCTCGCGATCGGTTGCCTCGGCCGCTGATCCGTGACGGAGAGCCGAATCAGCGGATCCCGGCGTCGTTCAGGCACCGATCGAGCCAGATCTGAGCCTGTTGCTCGGGAGGATCGCCGGCGCTCATGTCGATTTCCAGCCGATCGCCGATCCGTTCGGCGCCCAGGCTGACCAGCTGTTGATCCAGCCTTTGTATGGCATGGCAAAAGGTATCGTAGCTGCGATCGCCCAGACCCGCTGCCAGGTAGCTGAGCCCCTGCAGGGTGGGGGCCTGCTGCTGCAGGGCGTTGAAAAGGGGCTGAATGTTGTCGGGCAGATCGCCGGCGCCGTGGGTGGAGCACACCAGCAGCAGGTAATGATCGGGGGCGATCAAGATGTGATCAAGCTGGGGAGAAGTGTGAATAACCGTTGCATGACCGGCTGACTGCAGTTGATCGGCCATTTCCTCGGCCAGATCCTCGGCGTTGCCGAGGGTGGATCCCACCAGCAGGGTAAAGTGACTCATAAGGTGACTCATGTTGGCAAACAGGGCTGCCATCTTACCCCAGAGAGTTATCTTCGAGGGAGCAACACACTCAATCCGTCATGTCCGCGAAGGCGGACATCCAGTGCAATATGCCATGGCTCCCCGCCTTCGCGGGGGTGACTTGGCTTCGCCGAAGATGACGGAGATCAGCCGCTTTTTAGCCTCCCACCGAGCCCAGGTGAAAGTCGTTGCCCTGAAAACGCAGCACCACGCCCCTGGGCGTAATGCGCTCAATGCCTACCTGCCCCATGTTTTGCCCTTCCCGCAGCATCTGACCATTGATATTGACCATGCGGGCGGCGGCATCGGGCGAATAAATGTGTACCGACAGGGTGAGTGCCGGCAGCCGGCTGCGAACGCCGGCCGGCAGCTCGCGAATATCCGGCACGCCAGGGTCAAACGCCGGCTCGGGGGGCGCGGCTGACCGCTCCGGTTTGGCCGGCAGCGCAGCAGTTGCGGCGTTTGTCTGCTCTGGAGCGGGGGGAGCGGTTTCGGGGCGGGGGCCTGGCTGTGGCTCGTTCAGGCTCACCGCCGGTGGCGCTTCCACCAGTATGCGCGGGGTCTGGGGGACGATAACGACGGGAGTTCTGGCCGGCGGCGCCTCGGCGGGCTCTTTCATGTGCGAAGCCGGCTCGGAGGTGAGTGGTGTCTGTGCCTGAGGGGGGGGCTCGGGTGTGGTGGACAGCCCCAGCCAGCCGGCGCCAAAACGCCCGAGCAGGTAACCCACCGGCAGGGCCAGCAGCAACATCAGCAGCAGCCAGGGCAGCCGGCGGCGGTAAAACGGGGGTGCCGGCGGGGGCGGCGTCTCGGCGGGCGCCGCAGGCCCGCTTGCCGGCACCCGCCGGTTGCGGCGGCGTTCCGACTGTTTCAGGGCATCGAGAATATAAGACACGTCGACCCTCCGTTAGTCGCTGAGCCGGGGCAGTCCGGCCAGCAGGCTGGCACTGAAATAAATACCGGTCTGGGGGCCGAAAATGCCGTCGGGCGTCAGCCCCTTGCTTTGCTGAAAGGCGCGCACATCCGAGCTTAACTGCGCGTCGTAATAGGGCTGGGCGGGGCGCACGGGGCGGCGGCGCCATTCGGCCAGGTGCCGCTCCAGCCAGGGCACCGCTTCGCCCCGGCTGCCGGTGTGCAGCGGGCCCTGATACTGAGGTGGCGGCTGCCACAGCATTACATAACTGCCGGGCCACCAGGCTTCCAGTTGTGTCAGTGGCAACAGAAGGCTGCGCCCGCCAATGATCAGGGTTGCCTGCTCGTCATTCAGGGCGGTGAGGGTGGCATACAGGGCCGGGTGACCCGGTCGTTCCAGGCGGAACACCGCCGGGTGGTTTTGTGCCCTGAGGGTGGCGAGGCCGGCCTGTTGCATGGTGCAGTCCAGCTGTTGGCTGCGGGCATAGCGGCACACCACCGGATGCTGAACCGGATCGTAATCCAGTTGCCACAGGGCAAACAGCTGTTGGTAGGCCATGACCTGGCTGAGCTCGGTGTCCATTTCCGGCCAGTGGAGCTGCGGCGGGGCGGTGGCGGGCATTTCGGCCGGCTGCTCTTCGGCCTCGGGCTCGGCCGGTACCGGGTTGGCGGGGTAGGCCAGCGACTCCGCCAACCCGGCAAATTCCGGCATCTGGCTGCGATAGTGCCAGCCCGCCAGAGCCAGGCCGGTGAGCAGCGCCAGCAGCATGGCGGCCATGGCCGGTGCGCGCCGGCGGTAAGGTTGGCGGCCCAGCACCTCCACCGCGGCCCGCTCAAGCGTGGCCGAGTCCACTCTGGGCAGGCGCTGTACAAAGGCACCGAGCAGGGCCCTGTCGCAGATCACGTTAATCAGCCGGGGCACGCCGCCGGTCAGGCGATACAACAGGCGCAGGGCGGCAGGCTGAAACAGCTGTGCCTCTATGCCCGCCACCGACAGCCGGTGAGCAATGTAGGCGCACAGTTCATCAAACGACAGCGGTGCCAGGTGATAACGGGCGGTAATGCGCTGCGACAGTTGCCGAAGATCGGGCCGGGCCAGTTTTTCCGCCAGCTCCGGCTGGCCCAGCAGCATGATCTGCAACAGCTTGTGGGTGTTGGTTTCCAGGTTGGTGAGCAGACGGATCTGCTCCAGCAGCTCCACCGACAGGTTTTGCGCTTCGTCGATGATCAGCACCGTGTGGCGCCCTTCGGCGTGAGACTCCAGCAAATAATGATGGATCACTCCGGTGAGCGTGCGCACATCGGGCCGCTCGGGCACCGCCAGCTTCAGCTCCTGACAAATGGCGGCCAGCAGCTCGGTGGCGGTGGCGCCGGGGCAAAGCAAAAAGGCCAGTTCGGTGTGCTGTGGCACTTGCTCCAGCAGGCAGCGGCATACGGTGGTTTTGCCGGTGCCCACCTCGCCGGTGAGCAGCACAAAGCCGCCGGGGCAGCTCAGGCCATATTGCAAATGGGCCAGTGCCTCCCTGTGCTGCTGGCTGAGGTAAAGGTAACGGGGATCCGGCGCAATGGAAAAGGGCAAGTCCGTTAACCCGAAATAGTCGCTGTACATGATTCCGTCCCTGGCTGTGAACCTTCCTAAATATAGCCGCCGGCCGCCGGCTTTACCCGGGGCGGGCGGCGGCTGTACTAGACTCACTGATATTCGTTCCAGGAAGGTCGAATAAATGGCAACCATACTCAACAAGCAACACAGGGGCGCCCCGGCGCCGGAGGCCACAAGAACGGTGCTCTATCTGCATTTGTCGTCGCAGCCCGAGACCGAGGCCCTGGCCGGGCTGGAAAACTGGCGGGTGGTGCGGACCCACTCCATTACCGAGGCCTGCTCGGCGCTGAACCAGGAGCCCTTTCAGGTGGCACTGGCTCATATTGGCGAACTGAGCGACGAGCAACGGGGCGACCTTGAACGGCTGGTGGAGAACGCGCCGCCGTTGAACTGGATTGCCCTGATCGATGCCGGTCATGTGAAGGACGGCGCCACCAGTGCGCTGATCTACGACTACTTTTTCGACTATTACACCCTGCCGCTGAAAGACAAGGCGCCCTACCTGTGTGCCACCCTGGGCCATGCCTGGGGCCTGGGAAAGCTTAGGGAGCAGGAAGACGAGCTGCGCCGCTACCGCGAAGAATGCCAGATGGTGGGCGCCAGCCCCGCCATTCGGCTGGTTTTCAGCCAGATCCGCAAGGTGGCGGGAGTGGATGCCACCGTGCTGATCACCGGTGGCAGCGGCACCGGCAAGGAGCTGATCGCCCGGGCCATTCATCAGCGCTCCCATCGCCGCAAGGGGCCCTTTGTGGCGCTCAACTGCGGCGCCCTGCCGGAAAACCTGATTCAGGCCGAGCTGTTCGGTCATGAAAAGGGCGCCTTTACCGGTGCCCATTGCCGCAAGATTGGCCGCATTGAGGCGGCTGGCGGCGGCACCCTGTTTCTCGACGAAATCGGCGATCTGCCGCTGTCGCTGCAGGTGAATTTGCTGCGCTTTTTACAGGAAGAAACCATAGAGCGGCTGGGCGGCCATGAAACCCTGTATATCGATGCCCGGGTGATTGCCGCCACCCACCGGGATCTGGAAGAAGAAGTGAAGGAAGGCGGATTTCGGGAAGATCTCTATTACCGGCTTAACGTACTCAGCATAGAGGTGCCGGATCTCAAGGAGCGGGAAGGCGACATTGAGCTGCTGGCCAACTTCTTTTTTCGCAAGTTCACCGAAGGGCGCCATCATAAGGTGAGGGGCTTCAGCCGCCGGGCCATTGCCGCCATGAACGGCCACGACTGGCCCGGCAACGTGCGGGAGCTGATCAACCGGGTGCGCAAGGCCATTGTGATGAGCGATAACCGCCTGATCACTGCCGTGGATCTGGGGCTGGAGTGCGGGGGCGAGCAGGCCGTGCCCACCCTGGAAGAAGCCCGCAACCAGGCCGAGCGCCAGGTCATTCGGCGCAGCCTGAGAAAGGCCGGCAACAATGTGTCGGCGGCGGCCAAGCTGCTGGGTGTCTCGCGGGTCACCCTGTACCGGCTGATGGAAAAACACCGGCTGCCGGGGCCGAAATAAGCCGGATCCTGTTTCCCGCAGTTAACACTTTATGCTGGCCCGGGCCGGATGAATAAAACCAACTTTTTGAAAAAAAACAAATAATTCATTCTGGTGTAAAACTTGCTGTAGTTCCCCTTGTAATGCACGGCAAGGGGGAATCATGAAACATGCCAGAACAAGGCACGGTGCCGGAAATAAAAAACTCGTTCGGGTATGGATTCGGGCAGGGCCTTTTTTGTGTTGCCGCTATTACCCCAAAATCCATTGCCCCTTTCCCGTTATTCTCTGGGATGAGCCCAGCCGCTTTCAATAAACCCAAACGGAACAGTAACGTTTCAATTGACTATGGCCTCGTCAAATTCTGTCCGTCCGGTGATAACGATAATGCATGTTTACGTTTAACTGGCTAATAAATAGACAATTATTTTATTCCAGCGGAATGAACGACTTAACATTTTATGATCATATTCATTAGAAACCCATTGTCATATTTCTGGTCAGTGTGGTTATTTTTATAGCATTATGGAATAAAAAATAATCACTTTTGAATGTTATAGTGCCCGCCGTTCGGTTGCTGAAGCACCATTTGAGTTTCACTCTTGTGTGCAATCAGTCATCATTGCCAGAGCCGTTTGGTTATTCTTCTGGCAAAAAAACTCTTAATTAAGATTTGAATGACTCCTTTATTGGAGCGAGCATTCTTTTGCATTTTTTTGGGAGAAACCAATGCGCCTTCCAGGGTCTGCTATTGCCTTAATAACCCCTGATAAATCATTTCGTCTCTTTAGTAGAACCATATTGCTGGGTAGTGCTCTTGCCCTGTTACTGGTACCGCAAGCGATGGCTGCCAAGCCGGTTAAGCATCAGGGCGGAGGAAATCAGGAGCAGGTTTCGTTCGAACCTATGTCTATCGTTTCCGAACACTACAACTTTCGCGATCTTTCGGGCGATAACAGTTGCCTGGGAGAGGATGATGAATTTACCTGGAAAGCAATAGGCGGTCTGAAACCGGGGGAGAGTTTTACCTTTACTCCTCAGTATGCCGCCTGTCAGTACCATCCTGCAGTCGTCTCGGCCGTGTTGTCCTGGCAGGGTGGCGAGTTGGAGCTATCCAGCGAGGTGCCAGCCGCCGACTTCACTAGCTGGGATGCCAGTCAGAAAGGAAAGAGCATAGTAGCGCCGGTGGTGGGTAATACCGCCCAGTTGTGCATGTTCCCCTACTACAGCGACAGCAATACCGTATACAGCATTACCATTACCAATGTGGGGTCTACCACGGCCACCGATATCGTGCTGGAGGGGCGTAGCGAGAACGATTGGCCCATCCATTACTTTCCCCGCTGTATCAACGGCGATGCGGACAATGATGGCTGGAACGATAGCCTGGAACATACCATGGCCAGCCTGGTGTATCCCATCGGTTATATCGGTGACATATTCCAACCCTATATCCTCTGGGGAAGCAATTATCTGAGCGCGGATGTGTCTACCTTGGACAGTGGTGATGAGATCGACTCTTCCCCCGCCGATCTGAACGACGATGGCATGGTGGATGCTCTGGATATAGCCATCATCAGTAATCATCAGGGCGAGGGCAACGGCATCCCACTGGAGGCCATCAGCCCCAATACGAGTGATGTTGAGTATATGTGGAACAATGACTATCCTTGGCGCCGCTACGATCTGGACGGCGACGGCTATGTGGGGCCGGAAGACCTGGCCATTGTTACCGGCCTGGAAGGGGAAGTCCTGCCGATGGTGAAGGATATTATCGCACCCACTGCCCGGGTGATCTCGCCGGTCGAAGGGGGTGTGGTGACAAGAGGTAGTTATTACCAGATTAAGGGGCACGTCTGGGATAATGCCGCCATTACCCGGGTGGAATACCTGGTAGACGGAAAGACACTCTGTGATGTGTCGGACCCCGTCCCGGCAATGGGTTATGTCTCTCCCTTCTATCGATGCTCCTGGAACGTCCCCAAGCGTAGCGGTGACCATGAGCTCAGCATCCGGGTGACCGATGGTGCCGGCCAGATTACGACCAGTCCTGTCGTCTGGGTATCGGCGAAATAAAATTGCCGATAAAAAAGGGCGGAGTACACCCGCCCTTCGACTTGCCCGACTGCCCCAGGTTAGGGATCGACATTAATTGTACAGGTATAGATGCCGGGTTCGCGTTTGAGTAAGGCGACCTCGAAGTCACCGCCGGTATTGTCTGTATTGGTGGTGGTGCCTCCGGTGTTGACGCATTGGATGTTAGTTTGAGTCGCGCCATCGATCAGGGAGTCGACGCTGATCTTGATGTCGGTCAGCGGCAGGTTGACGAAGGTCACGGTTTCACCCACATAGGTAGCATCGTCGCACTTGGCCGCGTTATTGACGGTCACCTTCTTGGTGGTGGCTCCTGCGGCGCTAAAGTTGGCGCCGGCGGGTACTGTCTCCACTACATCGTAATCGCCTACCCCAGAGACGGCGCTCATCAGCAGCCCATCGAAGCAGGCTTCCCCGTTGGCATCGGTTGCCTTGGTCACGCCATTGACGGTGAAGCTGACTCCGCTATGCGGTTTGCTGCCCGAGGCGGCTGCCTTGTGCTTGATGGTTTTGATGACCTTGATGGCGCCTCTCAGCCTGGGGTTGACGAAGGTCAGTGATTTGCTCTGGTCCAGGACCAGATCGAAACACTGAGGTGCCGCATCGCCGTACAAGCCGGGGGCGCCGTTTACGGTTTCGTCTACACAGTATTTTCCCGGAGGCAGTATGTCCGAGATGGTACAGATACCGGTTACACCGGTGGTGCATTTGTAATCTACCCCGTTGGCATCTTTGGCTATTGGTTCACCGTTATCCAAGTCCCCATCTCCATTGCTATCGACAAAGAGGGTGAACTCCCAGCCTGCACCCAGCGTATTGGCCGGTGAAGCATCATCTTTTTTGGTGATCACCACCTTGGCGGGCTTGCGGGGGTTGGTAAAGGTAAAGCTCTGATCACTATCTGCCACCAGCGTGAAGCATTCGTAGAAATCAGGATCCGCCGGTAGATTATGGCCGGGAGGGGCCTTGGTTTCGACCACGCAGTAGTCACCGGCCTCTATATCGGTGAAGACCGCCTTACCGTCATCGCCTGTGGTACGTTTTTCGGTGGTACTTTCATCGCCGGTGGGAGGGGGACCGACGACGGCAGGGTCATCGAAGACGCCCGAGGTGGCGCCATTATCGAAGTAGAGCTCGAATTCGGCTCCCTTCAGGGCTTTGGGGGGAGTGGCATCGTCCTGTTTGATGACGGTGACGTTGGCACAGTTGGTGATGTTGACCGGGGTCGGTGCGATGAAATCCTTCATTTGGGCGCTGAAGGAGTCTGATGAGCGGCTCTTCAGGTAGGCCCAGCCAAAGGACTTACATTCCCCCGCAGGGAATACCTTGGACAGGTCGATACTGGCTTCACCGAAGGTAAAGGGATCCAGTGTGCCCAGACCGATACTGGCCGCATTGGCTCCGGAGGTATTGATACTGCCGCTGGCCTTACCGGCCAAACTCTGCATATTACCCCAACAGGGGTATTTGTTGCTGGCCTCACAACTGCCCTGGGCAGCTTCCGTCAGCCATTCATAGAGGAACAACTCGGGGGTGGTCCCCCCCTGGGCCAGCTTGTATTCCACCAGCAGATCCTCGGCGGAGCGGATGGGGAAGCCATTGCTGCCCAGCCCCTGATCACCCGCATTGAACTCGAAATCCATCAAGGTGGTGCCGGAGGGATTCTGTACTCTGGCCCAGTAAAGATGCAGGAATTGGGTGCCTTCCTGGAAGGCGCCGAACTTTAGCAAATCACTCTTGTTGTTGGGGATGGAACCTGTGGTGGTATTAGGGTTCTGGGTATCCTCCTTGGTCCCCCCGGAGAAGGAGTCGTCATTTTTGCCGGTCGGCGCATCGTCCTTCTCTGCATATTTAGGGTCTGGGCCACTGGCAACAGTTGCCCAGTCCAGTGTCAAGCCTGCATCCAATATCAGATTGGCGTTGGTATCGATTTCAAATTGGCTGCCCTCCAGACTCCGCTGGTAGTGGCCGGCTTGGGCGTCTGTGGCTAACAAGCTGGTTCCCAGCATGGCGCTAACCATTAGCACCGTTAGTTTCTTCTTGGTCGAAAGCGTCTTCATTGTCAGACTCTCCTGATTCCGTGATTCTGGGGATTAAAAAATGCCAAAGTAGAACTTTGGCCTGCCGTTTATTCCTGGATAGCCAATGCGGCCCAAATGACGTCATAGGCTTGCTCCAGGGCTCGCTTTGCTTTGGGGTTGGATGTTTCCTGGTACATTGCTTCTATCAATCTGAGGCGGGGAAGCAGTTGTTCCTCGCTCAGGGTGGTCTGGAAGTAGTGCATGCCATACAACCGCTGTCCTCCTCCCGGGGTGAGTGATGTCATCTTCTTGGTGGAGCGGAGCCGAGCTGTCGTTGGGTGAACGGCGTTGGATGGAGCCGCGATCTGGATGTGGTAGGTGCCGGCGAGCAGCCCGGCCATCTCGGGCCACAGGTAATCCTGGATAAGCTGTTGTTGCAGACTCCCCAGCAGTGCTTGCTGAGCGTCAGGGTGATCCGCTTGCTGAGCCAGCATCTGCAGGGCAAAACGAGCACTTAAGTCAGTCGGTGAAGCGCCTTGTACCTGACGGGCCAAGCTGGGAATGCCCTGACCATCGGGGAGACCGGCCAAGGCTACGGCTGCATATTGACCCCATTTGAGTTGTGACACCTGTTCCAGTTCTGGCACCAGGGCGGAATCCCCATAGCTTTTGAATGCCTGAAACAGCGGCCCTGCATCCCGGCCGCCGATTCCTTCATCAGTGGCCAGATAAAACGCCTCCCGAGCGGCGGTGATGATATCACTGCGGTAGTAGCCGGGGGCCCGTTCCTCCAAGTATTTGCCCAGTACAGCGATCTCTTGGGGAATACTCGTGCTACCGAGTGACTCGGCCCAGATGAATTCCGCCTCATCTCCGCCGATACGATGCAGCACTTCGAACAGGGCCAAGCGTAACGATGGCTGGCTTAAGTTCTGCCCATTGCCGAAAGCCTGAAAATCTACATCCTGGCCGCTGTTCAGGTACTGATGAATAACCGGAATGGCACTTTCGCCCAAGCTGGCTAGTTGAGTCAGCTCCTTGTTTATCTGGCGAATGTCGTCGGCACTCAGAGTGTTTACTTGCTGATACTGCCACAAGGTCAGTTGCTCCAGCAGCCCGCTGGCGGTTAAGGAAGGCAAGGTTGAAGGGGGAGCGGCTTTGTAAGTGGGTGAATAAACTTGAGATGGCAAGTGAGGAGCTGAGAGAGTTGTATCTTTTTGAATCTCACTTTTCACCTGTGAGCCTTGTGTCACTGTCAGGGGAGAAGGTGGCTCGAACCAGGCTTCATACATCAGCCATGCAGCCAGCCCAAGCGCCAGCAGCCCGATAATCCAGCTGAAGGCATCATCCTGATTCGGTGAAACCGTTTCCTGTATCATTGTGTTGCTCCAAGACGGTTATTATTTACGGGTTTACTGCATATAACGAACCATAATTAATAAGATGTTGATTTATATGTTGTTATTTTAATTTTTGTTGATTGTGGGAAGTATAAATATGCGGAAGTTGTTTCACTTGTGAAACAGGGGGAGAGTGTTCCTCAAGGTTTTAGGCTGATGAGGAAAAGATATGATGGCTTTATAAAGTATTGATTATTATGTTTTTTATTGGTGGTGTTAGCATTTTGATACATTTTTAAGTTCGCTTTACTTGTTGTTTTTTATGTTTTTTGTTTTTTTTAGTCAGCTTTAATGTTGCATTTTGTTTACATTTTTTTGTTTTTTTTTGTTTTGTTTTTTATAAATCCTGCTGATTCAGCTGTTTATGTTTTCGGTACATTTATTGCCTCAGCTGAGCTGCGTGGTTCCGTTGGTTTTGGGCCATTTTTTACCTTTGTTAAGCACGGAGAGGTTTTGTGTTCAGTGAAGAGAGTGCGATAGCTGGCAGCAAGTTTTATTGCCTCTGCGTTATTAACTGACATAGATAGCAGGCAAAATGATGAAACATATGCAACAAAAAGCACGTAATACGATTTGCGCCCTGGCGGTGGCCATGGCGTGCGGCGGAGTCTATGCCCAGGGCATAGACGTGGTTTTTAAAATCGATGAATCCGGCTCTATGGGGGGGGAAATTGCCGATGTAAAGGCTAATGTGGTGACCATTTTTAACGCCCTGCCGGCAGGATCTCATGTTGGCCTGGTGGGATATGGTTCCAGCAAAAGTGGGCACGGTACCAGTCAGGCGCCACACCTGCATTCACCATTGACCACTGACAGTACCGCCTTTCAGACAGCGGTGAATGAGCTGGTGGCCAACGGGGGCTTTGAGGAAGGTTACCGGGCGGTGGTCGAGTCGGCTACCGATACCGTGGATGGAGATTCGCTGGGCTTTACCGGCGCGCCCTACTGTAACATTCTGATTACCGATGAAACGCCGGCTCAGGGTACAGTAACCCGGCAAAATGCGATTGATGCCATGACGGCGGAAGGGGGTATCTTCTTTGGTATTATGCCGAGCGGCCTTTTTACCGAAGCTCAGCCTCTCGCCGATGCTACCGGTGGGCAGCTTTTCAATCTGGCTTCATTCCAGGAAGATGCTACCCCTGTTCTCGAAGCGGTACTGACCGCCTGTGTTGCTGCGGCAGCACCGGTGAAGGTGGATATCAAGCCCACTTCCTGCCCCAATCCGCTGAAAATGACTCAGAAAGGGGTAATTCCGGTGGCTATTCTGGGATCGGAAGAATTTGATGTTTCCCGCATTCTGCCCGATACCGTTAAAATGGCCGGCGACTGTGAGGCCCTGCGCTGGTCTTATGAAGATGTGGCCACACCCTATGACGGCGGCTTTAGTGAGCCGGTGCTGGAGAATGAATGTACCGCAGAGGGAGCCGATGGCTGGACAGATCTGACCCTGAAGTTCAACAGTCAGTGTGTGGCTGGTCAGCTGGGCGAGGTGAACGAGCGTGAAGCACGTTTGATCAGCATCAGTGGTAAATACCTGAACGATGAAAACGAAGAAGTTGAATTCGAAGCCAGTGATGTGATGCGTTTGATGCCCTGATGAAAAGCCATCAATCATCGCATTGCGTACACTGTTTTTGCTTTGAAAGTAATTGGCCATCGCTTTGCAGCGATGGCCTTTTTTACATCGCCACCTGCTGCAGCTTGCTGCGGTATTCCTGGGTTACCGCGCGGGCGTCGATGGCGTTGGCCACGGCGGTGGGGGTGATCAGCACCACCAGCTCGGTGCGGCGGGTGTTGGTGCCGCTGCTGCCGAACAGCCAGCCCAGCACCGGCACGTGGCGCAGGCCGGGTACGCCTTGGCTGTCGCGGGTGGTGTTCTCGCGAATCAAGCCCCCCAGCACCAGGGTTTCACCGCTTTGCACCGCGACTCTTGTGTCGATCTTGCGTTGGGTTATGGTGGGTGACTGAATGTTGGAGCTGGTGGTGGCGGCCACGTCGTTCACCTCCTGCACCAGCTCCAGCACCACCATGCCGCCGGCGTTTACCCGCGGCGTCACTTCCAGTAGCACACCGGTGTCGCGATACTGAATGGTGCTGGTCACGTTGCCCACGTCGCTGTTGAGGTTGGTGGTTTCCGAGGTACGGATGGGCACCTGATCGCCCACGCGGATCAGCGCTTTCTGGTTGTCGAGCACCATCAGCGAGGGCGAGGAGATCACGTTGACCTTGGAGTCGCTGGCCAGGGCCTGAAGCAGGGCCCGGGTGCCGGCGGCGTTGAACACCTCGTAGCTGGCGCTTACGTCCAGGCCACCGTCAAAGGGCGAGGGAATGGGCAGTGCACCCACCGCACCCACGCCGGTGCGGCCGCCGCCCAGGCTGTTCTTGAAATACCATTGCAGGCCGTAGCGCAGTTCGTCTTCCAGGCTCACCTCTACGATGGTGGCTTCCACCAGCACCTGCAGCGGCAGTTGGTCCAGCCGTTTGATGGCCTGCTCCACCTTCTCGTAGTCGGCGCTGGCGGCCATCACCACCAGAGCGTTGCGCTCGGTGTCGGCAATCACGCTCACTTCGCCCACGTCCAGGTTGGCGGCGTTTATGCCGGTGGCAATCTGTACCGGGCTGCCTTCCTCGCTGCTGCTCGCCGCCGGCGGCAGGGGCGAGCCGGCGCTGTTGCGGCGCTGGCTGTCGAACAACTGGTTGAGCAGCTCGGCCAGGTGATCGGCCTTGCCGTTCTGCACGTGGTAAACGTACATGTTCAGGCCCCGGGGGTTCTCGGCCCGGTCCAGCCGCTCTATCCACACCCGGGCGTCGGTCAGGTAGCGCTCCTGAGGGGTGATCACCAGCAGGGCGTTGAGTCGCTCTATGGGCAGGTAGCGCACCATGCCCGCCAGCGGGCCCTCGGCCTCGTCACCGAAAATGGCCTGCAGCTCGCTGGCCATCACGTCGGCGCTGCTGGCCTGCAGCCGGAACAGGCCCACCGACATGCCGCGCAGCTGGTCCACGTCAAACAGGTTCACGGTGTCGCGAATATTGGTGAGCTCGTCGCGGGTGCCCACCAGGGTGATCAGGTTGCGTCTGTCGTCCACCATCATGGCCCCCTGGCGGGGCTTGACCGGCTCCAGGATCTTTTCCATTTCCCGGGCGCCAATGTAACGCAGGGGCACAATCAGCATCTGGTAGCCGCGCTCGGCGGTGGGAGTCAGGCGCGGGTTCAGGGCCGAGGGCGGCACTTCGCCGGCGGGCACCACATTGAACAGGCCGTTGCTGTGCACCAGGGCGGCACCGTGGGTTTGCAGCAGGCTCTCGAGGGTGGGCAGCAGATCATCCTGGCGAATGGGGCGGTTGGTTTGCAGATACACCTGGCCGCGCACCCGTTCGTCGAGGGAGTAGTTCAGCTGCAGAATGTCGCCCAGTATGGTTTTCACCACCTCGGCAATGTCGGAGCCCTGAAAGTTGAGGGTCACGTCGCCGGGGGCCGGTGCCGCCGCCAGCGGCGCCTGGCTCAGGCGCATAAAGTTGCCCGAGCCCCGGTAAATTTCGGCCCGGGTGGCGGGCGTGGCTGCCGGTGCCGGAGTCAGGCTGGCGGGCAGCCGGTCTGTGGCCTGCTCGCCGGCGGGCAGCTTCACCGGATCGTAGCTGCTGCTCACCCTTTTTTTGCCCCAGGGTTTGTCGGGGGCGGCCCGGTCGCCGGTGGGGGTGGTGCAGGCCACCAGCAGGGTGCAAATAAGGCTGGCGCCAAGCCAGTGAGGTAATGAAAACCTGTTCATGATGACTCCCCGTTACTTCCCTGTTCGGTGTCCGGCGCATCGCCGTTGTTGTTTTGCTCGGTCGGCTCGTCGGCCTGCGGCTGTGCATGCTGCTCTGGCAGTGGCCGGGTGGACGGCGCTCTCGGCTCCCACAGTTCCAGCCGCAGCGTCTGGCCGTTGTCGCTCAGGGTAACGCTGTCTTCGGCAATGTCGTCGAGCTGCCAGTTGCCGTCCAGATACATGCCGGCCCGCAGGCGCTGCCGGCCTTCGCCTTCCCGCTCGCTGAACAGCGCCAGTTGCTGATCGTTTTCCCACACCACGCCGCTCAGCCGCCATTTTTTACGCATTTCGGCGGCGCTTTCGCTCAGGCCGTTATCGTCTTCGCCGGCTTCGGGCCGCCGGGAGGCGTTGAACAGGGGCCGCTCGAGCATGCTTTCAAACTGCTCCAGGGGCGGATACTCCGGCGGTGTCTGCCCGGTGGTCTGCGCCAGTGCCGCCGGCAGCCACAGCATCAGCAACAGGGGCCAGGAAGTGTGCGTCATGGGGCCTCCTGGCGGGTATACCCCAGCAGGTTGAAGCGCACGTCGAGGGACGGAATATCCCGCACTTGCGCATTTTGCCGGCGGGCCACCACCCGGTTGTTGCGCACCCGCGCCCGCCGGGGTGAAGCGGTGATTACCAGGTCCTCAATAAACAGCGCGGGTGTGCCCGACTCAATGGCGTGAATAAGTGGCACCAGCTCGCTCAGCTCGCTGCGCAGGTGCACCCGCAGCATGACTTCCGGCAGCGGGCCTTCGGAGCCGGCGGGGGCATTCTGAATGCTTACCAGCTGGCCGCCGCTTTGCGCCACCCGGCGGTTGAGGTATTGCTGCAGCCAGGCCTGGGCCAGGGCGGGGCGCTGCTCGGGCAGGTGCAGGTTGTCGTTGGGGGTGGCGGCCCTCAGTTGCTGCAACTGCTGCTCGGTCTGCTCCAGCTCGCCGGCCAGGCGCTGGTAGCGGGCCAGCTGGCTTTCCAGTTGCTCCAGCCGTTCCCCCTGGCGCCAGAACAGGCTGAACAGGGGGCTGATGATCAGGCTGAACACCAGCACCAGCACCAGCGCCAGCAGGGCCAGTGCCAGCCATTTTTGCTGGCGGGCATCCAGGTTCATGGCGCTCCCCCTTCACCCAGGCGGGCGGTGATCATGAAGCGATCCTTGTTGGTGGCCGGGTTATTGGTGATCGGCGAGCTGAAGCGCACATCGGTAAACAGCGCAGAGTTTTCCAGCAGGCCTATCAACTCAGACGCACTGGCCGACTCGCCGCGTATCTGCAGGGTGTCGCTGTCCAGCTCCAGCCGTGTCAGCCAGGTGTGATCCGGCAGCCGCTGCGTGAGTTCGTTCAGCAGTGGCAGGGTGGGGGGGCGTTCGGCTCTTTTTCGGGAGAGAAAATCCCGGCTGTCCTGCAGGGCGGCCAGTTCGCGCTTGAGGGCCGCGGCCCGCTCGGCCCGCTGGCGGGGCTGTTCCAGTTCGGCGGTCAGGCCGTCGATGCGGTTCTGGCGATGGTAAAGGGGCACGGCAATCAGCAAAAACAGCATGATCAGCACCAGGGCGCCGTTGAGGTTTTTCAGCCGGCCGTTGCGGCCGGCGCCATCGGGGGGAACGGGCAGGGCAATGACCGGGGCTTCGGCCCGATCGGCCGCACACAGCCGGGCAGGATACAGCCCCAGTCCGGCCAGCTCGGCCAGGTGCCCATCAATGTTGGCTTTGGGGGCCAGCAGCAGGCTCACCTGAAGTTGCGGACTGTTTTTCTCCCGGGGCGCCACGGCAAAGCCGAAATACACCTGATCGGCGTTAAAGGGGGTGTGCCGGTCCATTTCAAAGCGCAGCACGTTCTCCAGGTTGCCGGCGGTGGCGGCGGGCAGGGTGAGTTGAGTGAGCAGCAGTTCACTGGCGGGCAGGCACAATCGTACCTGCTCGGCCTTTTGCACCAGTTGCTGCCGTTCCGCGGAAGACATGCCGAAGAGTGCCCGCATGTCGCCATCGGGCTGCAGTTGCAACCGGTATTGATCCTGCCCGGCATAAATGCACAGCTGCTGGCCGGGACGAAACAGGCGCTGGCGCAGGCCATGCGGTAACGAGGCCAGCAATTGCCGGTGCCACCAGTTCCAGAACCGGGTCAGTTGCTGCGCCAGGTGGCGGCCATACCGGCCAAGCCGGCGGGCAGTTTGCTCCCCATCCATAGGGCGTCTCCGTCAGGGGGAATGTCGGTAAACAGCGGAACGAATTCCTGCTCCGCTTTCAGTACCAGGGGCCGGCCACGGCGGTTAAGCAGGCTGGCGGTCAGCCGGTAGCGATATACCGTATTCATTCGGGCTTCGGTATAAATAGTGTAGTTAACCCCGGGGGCACCGCCAGAGAGCAGCCCGGAAGGAAACAGCTCGGTGGCCGGGGGCGGCTGGCCCGCCTCAAAGCGGGCGCGTCTGTCTTCAATAAACTGATCCACCGTGGCCTCGCTTACCCCGGGCAGGGCCAGCAGCACCTGGCGGGGGGCGAACTGGGGGTTGATGCCCGGGCGCGGATTGCGCAGGGTCAGGCTGTGGCGAATTTGCCGGTACAGCTCCGGGGTCATTTCCAGCACCTTTTGCAGCTCTTCCACCGAGGTGAAGGGGGCATTGGCGGGGCCATAGTCCAGGCCCGCGGCCAGGTAATCGTCGAGCTCGGCACCGTTGAGCCGGCGCAGATCGTCGCCGTCGCGCCAGTCCATAATGGCGTCGGTCAGCCGGGCGCGCAGGGCGTCGTCGGGCTCCACCGTGGCCAGCAGGCCGTTCAGCAGTTCGGGGCCGGCGGTGTTGAGATCGATGCGGCCACTTTCGTTGAACAGCGCCAGGTATACTTCCATGTCGTTGAACGGCACGCCGTGGAGGCTGCCATCCGCCAGCCAGGGTTGCTGTTCGGCACTCTGGGCCAGGGCCAGCAGCGCCAGCTGCAGGCCGGCCTCGGCGCCTTGTTGCAGCCGGGTGGCAATGGCAATGTTGCCGCTCTGGCGGGCCTGGTTGCGACTGTTCACCGACAGCCCGGAGGCCAGCACCGTCAGCAGCAGCAGCAGCCACAGCACGCTGATCAGGGCGATGCCCCCCTGCCTATTCGAGTTGCTTGATAACATGGGGTTGCTCTCCGGGCGACACCACCAGCGCCGGCCAGTGGTCGTTCAGTTGCAGCTTCACCAGTGCCGGCAGCGTCTCCTGCTGCTGCCAGTCGCCCTGCCAGCCGGGTTGCAGTCCGTCTTCCTCCCGGGGCAGATACTCCAGGCTGAACGCGTCGGCGGGCAGGATGAGCAGCGGTGGTGTACCGTCGGGGCGCTGAAAGTCATCCACCAATTGGTACCAGTCAAAGATCAGGTCCGGCTGCTCCGGGGTGGGTTCGTCCAGTCCGGCCAGGGGCTGAGTTTTCAGCACCAGCCAGGGTGCCTCGGGATCGGCATCGTCCAGCGCCAGGTAGAACCAGGCGGTCTGGCTGACCCGGCTGTGGCGCTGGGGCAGGGCCGAGAGAAAAATCAGCGAGCGCTCATCGCCCTGGAACGACAGCAGCGAGGTGTTGCGGGTTTCCGGCACCAGGCGTGCTTCACTGCGCGCCAGCAGCCGGCGCAGAAAGCGCTGGGCCTGTACCGTTTCGCTCAGCTCGGTGTTGTGCTCGTCCACGGTCTGCCAGGCGCGGCTGGCAATGCGAAAGCCGCCGAACATCAGTCCCGCCAGCAGGGTGAGCAGGCTCAGGGCCACCATCAGCTCCAGCAGGGTAAAGCCGCGCGAGCGTGTCATCGGGCCTCCGTACGCACCAGCCGCAGGGTAGCGAGTTCATAGCGGCGGTGGTCGCTCCAGCTCACCACCACCGACAGCCGGTAGGGCAGCAGCAGGGTCTGGTTGTCCATCAGGGCTCTGCTGTCGTATTCCTCAATGCGGGTTTCCCAGGCAAAGCGGTCGTCGAACTCGCCCCGCTCCACCCCGGGGCGCAGGGTCGCGCCGGCGTCCAGCTCCGCCAGTTTCGACTCCGCCAGCAGCACCGCCTTTTGCTGATCCTGGGCGGTCCGGCTGGTCTGAATCGCCAGGGAAAAAAGATTGAGCAGTATCCCCAGGGTAACGGTGAGCACGGCAAAGGCCACCAGCACCTCCAGCAGGGTGAAGCCGGCCTGGTGTTGGCGCGCGCGGGGGCTAGTCATCGAAAACCACCCGGCCGGTGAGCCAGTCGACCCGAATGCGGTAGTGCCGGCCGTTGCCCGCTACCCGTACTGTGCCGCCGCTGCTGGCGCCATCGGGGTAAAACACCAGCCCGGCGGGAACATCGGGAACCGGCAGCGGGCCTGTGCCGGACAGGCTCAAGGTCACGGCCGCCGGCCAGGCATGTCCCCGGGCCTGCCCCGACAACTGGGTTTGCCGTTGCTCGCTGTTCAGCGTCAGGGTGACCGGCTCACCGGTGGCTATGGCCTGGCTGCGGGCCAGCCGCAGCAGCGCGGCGGTTTGCCGGCTATAGCTTTTCAGCTCGGCGCCGGGCAGCAGGGCGGCAAAGCGGGGCAGGGCCACCGCCAGCGCCAGCACGGCGATGGTCAGCACCACCAGCAGTTCCAGCAGGGTAAAGCCAAAGCCGGTGGCGTTACTCCCAGCTGACCACATCCTGAGCTTCACCCGAGCCTCCTTGCTGATTGTCGGACCCCAGGCTGAACAGATCGAACTCGCCGTGCTGGCCGGGAGAGCGATACTGGTAGTCGTTGCCCCAGGGGTCCTGTGGCACCGATTTCTTGTTCAGATAGGGGCCGTTCCAGCCCCTGGCACCGGCGGGGGCGCTGATCAGGGCTTCCAGTCCTTCGGCGGTGGTGGGATGACGGCCCACCTCCAGGCGATAAAGATCCAGCGCCGTGCTCAGCTCCTTGATCTGCAGCGCCGCCGTCTTGGTTTTGGAACCGCCCAGCTGGCGCAGCACCTGAGGGCCCGCCAGGCTGGCCAGCAGCCCCAGGATCACCAGCACCACCAGCAGTTCCAGCAGGGTAAAGCCGAGTCCGAATGGTTTAGGTTGATAACGCACATTTACCTCCCAGGATGGGTCACTTTATATGGGCAGTTCGTTAATGCCGAGAATGGCCACCAGCATGGAAATGATAATGCCGGCGATCAGCACCCCCAGTCCCAGGATCAGCACCGGCTCCAGTATGGTCAGCAGGCGCTGAATGGCGTTTTCCACTTCCCGGTCGTAGGTGTCGGCCACCCGCAGCAGCATGTCTTCAAGCTGGCCGGTTTCCTCGCCCACCCGAATCATCTGTATGGCCAGGGGCGGAAACCGGCCCGAGGCCTGCAGCGGCTCCGCCAGTCGTTTGCCCTCTTTCAGATCGTGGCCGGCCTCCGCCAGCACCTTCATCAGCTGCTGGTTGCCCAGGGTCTGGCGGGCGATGTCGAGGGCGGCCAGCAGGGGCACGCCGCCTTTCATCAGGGTGCCCAGGCTGCGGCTGCAGCGGGCCACCTCCAGCCGCTGAATAAGCGGGCCGGCCAGGGGCAGGCGCAACAGCAGAGTGTGCCAGGCCAGTCGCACTCCGGGCTCGCGCAGCCGGCGGCGGGCATAAAGCAGCCCCAGCAGCAGCCCCAGCAGCAGCCAGAGCCCAAAGCGTTTGATGAAATCGGCGGTGTCGATCACAATGCGGGTTGGCAGGGGCATGGCCTGGCCCATGTCGGCAAACAGTTGCTGAAACTGGGGGATCACGTAGGTGAGAATGATCAGCAGCGAGGCCGCCGACACCAGCAGCAGGATCAGCGGGTAGATCAGGGCCGACAGGGCTTTGTCCCGCAACAGCCGGCTGCGCTCCAGATATTGCGCCAGATCCGCCAGACCCTGCTCCAGGTTGCCCGAGATCTCGGCGGCCCGGATCATGTTGAGGTAAAAGGGCGAGAAGCCGGCGTTTTGCTCCGCCAGCACCGCCGACAGCGCCTGGCCGCGCTGTATGCCCTCGCGAATGCGGCTGAGCAGGCGGGTGTCGTCGTTGCGGTTGCGCACCTGGATCATGATGCCCAGGGCCCGTTCCAGGGGCACGCCGGCCTTGAGCAGGGCCGCCAGATCCTGGGTCAGGGCCTGAATCTGCCGCTCGCTGGTGCCGTTGCGGCCCGGGCCGAGCTTTATGCTCAGCAGGCCGGTGTTGCGTTCGCCGGCGGGCTTCACGCTGAGGGGGATCAGGCCCCTCTGCTGCAGCTGCAGTACTATGGCCTGCTGATCGGCCCCTTCCAGCCGGCCTTCCTGCTCCTCGCCGCTGTGGCTGACCGCCCGAAAGTGAAACAGTGCCATCTCAGGCCTCCTGGGTAACCCGAATCACCTCTTCCACATTGGTGATCCCCTGCCGGGCCTTGAGCAGGCCGTCGCCATACATGGTGCGCATGCCGCCAGCCACGGCGGCGCGCTGGATCTGGCCGGCGTCGGCATGGCTCAGCACCAGCTTGCGAATGTCATCGTTCATCACCAGCAACTCCTGAATGGCCAGCCGGCCGTGATAGCCGGTGTGGGCGCAGTGGCCGCAGCCCACCGGGCGGAACAGCCGCAGCGGCTCGCCGGGCACCAGTGGTTCCAGCTTCAGCTCGCGCACCAGCTCCGGCAGCGGTTCATAGCCTTCCTTGCAGTGGGGGCAGAGCACGCGGATCAGGCGCTGGCCGACCACGCCATTGAGGGTGGAAGTGAGCAGGTAGTCTTCCACCCCCATTTCCAGCAGCCGGGTGACACTGCTGGCGGCGTCGTTGGTGTGCAGGGTGGACAGCACCAGGTGGCCGGTGAGCGCCGACTGCACGCAGATGCGGGCGGTTTCCAGATCGCGCATTTCCCCTACCATGATCACGTCCGGATCCTGGCGCACAATGGCGCGCAGGGCGCTGGCAAAGGTCAGGCCGATGGCGGGCTTGACGTGGATCTGGTTAATGCCCTCCATCTGGTATTCCACCGGGTCTTCCACCGTGATCAGCTTGCGCTCGGTGGTATTGAGCCGGTTCAGCGCGGTATAGAGGGTGGTGGTTTTGCCGCTGCCGGTGGGGCCGGTGACCAGCAGCACGCCGTGGGGAATGGCCAGTACCTGTTGCAACCGCTGGCGGGTGTCGCCGGCAAAGCCCAGGGCGTCGAAGTCGAGCACCACGCTTTCCCGGTTGAGCAGGCGCATCACCAGGCTTTCGCCGTGCATGGTGGGCACGGTGGACACCCGAATGTCGAGATCCTGGCCCTGCACCTTCAGCTCGATGCGACCGTCCTGGGGCAGGCGGCGTTCGGCAATATTGAGCCGGGCCAGGATCTTGATGCGCGAGATAATGGCCGGGGTCATGTTCACCGGCGGCGCCTCGCCCTGTTGCAGTACGCCGTCGATGCGGTAACGAATGTTAAGCCGGTTTTCAAAGGGCTCCACGTGAATGTCCGACGCCCTCAGCTCCACCGCTTTCTGAATGAGAAGGTTCACCAGCCTTATTACCGGCGCCTCGCTGGCCATGTCTTTCAGCTGGGCGATGCGTTCCTCGGTTTCCTCCTCTTGCTGCACCGCCGACAGTATGTCGCCCATCTTGCTCTGGCCTTCGCCGTAGAGCCGCTCGATGGCGGCGTCTATTTCCGATCCGACACCCACCTGGGCCCGCACCGGCTGGCCGCAGAGCATGGCCATGGCCTGCAGGGCAAAGTCGTCGTCCGGATCCACCATGGCCAGCGCCAGGGTATTGTCCTGCTGATAAAGGGGTACCAGGTGGTGCTCCTTGAGAAAACGGTAGGGCAGGGGGTGCTCCAGTGGCGGGGCCAGGGGGTAGCGGTCGGTTTCGGTCAGAGGCAGCTTATGCAGTTCGGCCAGGGTACGGGCCAGCTCCCGCTCCGACATCATGCCGAGGTTGAGCAGCAAACGGGGCAGGGGCACGGCTTCCTGCTGGCCCTGTTGCATGCGTGTCAGCCGGCTCAGCTCCTTGTCGGTGAGTTGGCCCTGCTCGATCAGTTTTTGGCCGAGGGCTTGATCCCGTGCCGACCAGGCTCCGCTGACATCCATATCGATTGCCTCCCTGTGTTCTGATCAAGCATAGACCGCCGGCGACAGGTTGAAGAAAGGCTGTGATCAGGCTCAAAGTTCTAAGGAAGCATAAATATTCTTCTTTTTAGTATATGTATTTGAAAATTAGTCATTGACCCGAGCGCGGCGCCATATTTCAATAGTGCGGGGTCTCGTAAAGGTGCATCCCCAATAGAGGTTTAGAAACAATAACAAGGAAGACATCGTGACGTATATCCATGACACCATTGTCAAACTGCAGAAGACCAGCCCGGCGCAAGCAGAGTTCTACCAGGCCGTAGAGGAAGTGCTCGACTCCCTGCAGCCCATTCTCGAAACCAACGAAAAGTACAAGAAGCATGCCATCATCGAGCGCATGGTGGAGCCCGAGCGCCAGATCATGTTCCGGGTGCCCTGGGTGGACGATCAGGGCAACGTGCAGGTGAACAAGGGTTACCGCATCGAGTTCAATTCCGCCCTGGGCCCGTACAAGGGCGGCCTGCGTTTTCACCCCAGCGTGAACGCCGGCATCATCAAGTTCCTTGGTTTTGAGCAGATTTTCAAAAACGCCCTCACCGGCCTGCCCATCGGCGGCGGCAAGGGTGGCGCCAACTTCGATCCCAAGGGCAAGTCCGACGGCGAAATCATGCGCTTCTGCCAGTCCTTCATCAATGAGCTGTACCGTCACATCGGCCCGACCACCGACGTACCCGCCGGCGACATTGGCGTGGGTGCCCGTGAAATCGGCTACATGTTCGGCCAGTACAAGCGCCTGACCGGCAACTACGACGGCGTGTTCACCGGCAAGAGCCTGCTGTGGGGCGGCTCCCTGGTGCGCAAGGAAGCCACCGGCTACGGTTGCGTTTACTTCGCCCAGTACATGCTGGAAGCCAAGGGCGACACCCTGGCCGGCAAGCGCTGCCTGGTGTCCGGTGCCGGCAACGTGGCCATCTACACCATCGAAAAGCTGTATCAGCTGGGCGCCATTCCGGTGACCTGCTCCGACTCCAGCGGCACCATCTATCACGAGACCGGCATCAACCTGGAGACCCTGAAGGAGCTGAAGGAAGTGCGCAAGGTACGCCTGAACGAGTACGTGACCGCCCATCCGGAAGCCAAGTTCATTCCCGCCGCCGACTACCCGGCCGACGGCCATGCGGTATGGCGCATTCCGGCCCAGCTGGCCTTCCCCTGTGCCACCCAGAACGAACTGACCGAAGCCGATGCCCAGGCCCTGATCGCCAATGGCGTGATCGGTGTGTCTGAAGGTGCCAACATGCCCTCTACCCAGGAAGCGGTGGAAGTGTTCCTGGATGCCAGGATCAGCTACGGCCCGGGCAAGGCGGCCAACGCCGGCGGTGTGGCCACCAGCCAGCTGGAAATGGCCCAGAACGCCAGCATGCAGCGCTGGAGCTTTGAGGAAGTGGACGAGAAGCTGAAGGTGATCATGAAGAACATTTTCCTGAGCGCCAGCGAAACCGCCGCCGAGTTCGGCGAGCCCCACAACCTGGTGCTGGGTGCCAACATTGCCGGTTTCCGCAAGGTGGCCGACGCCATGATCGAGCAGGGCGTGGTGTAACCGCCAGCTCCCTTCGAATAACGTCTAAAGGCCCGGCAGACCGGGCTTTTATTTTTTGTGGCAGTGGTTATTGCAGACTGAACATGCCGGGCTGGTCCCGGCATGTTGCGTTTTATCTTCAGGCCTCGGCGGCCACCACGGAGATTTCCACCAGCAGCTCGGGGCGGGCCATGGCGGCTTCCACACAGGCCCGGGCCGGGGCATGGCCTTCCGGCACCCAGGCGTCCCATACCGCGTTCATGGCGGCGAAGTCGGCCATGGTCTTCAGGTAAATGGTGGCGGACAGAATGTGCTCGCGATCGGAGCCGGCTTCCTGCAGCAACTCGTCCACTTTTTCCAGCATGGTTACCGTCTGTTCGGTAATGTCCTTGGTGGCGTCCTTGCATACCTGACCGCACAGGTAGATGGTGCCGTTGTGCTTGACGATACGGCTCATGCGCTGGCCGATCTGCTGGCGTTCAATAGTCATTTGTATCTCTCTTTGGGGTTATGTCGGTGGTAAAAACACGACCTTACCGCCACGGTCAGCGTTGTAAACCACAGATATGCAGCAATGCCAAACAACCGGGGGTTGATCACGCTGCGGAAGCCGAAATAGTCAAACGCCCCAGCAGGGGCGTTGAGGGTTACTGGCTGGCTTCATCCACCAGGTAGAGAATGGACTCGTAGTGAATGCCGCTGTGGTGGCTGAGCCCCAGCTCGCAGGTGCGGCTGTTGCTCACACCCCGGGTGCAACCCGCCGGCACCTGTTCCCGCAGCGGTTTGAGCGCGGCGGCGTTCAGCTCCGGGGTGGTAAAGCCCTTGTCGCCGGCAAAGCCGCAGCATTCGATGTGTTCGGGCACCACCACCTCTTGTGCGCAGCGCCGGGCCAGCGCCAGCATGGGCTCGGCCAGCCCCATGCGCCGGCTGCTGCAGGTAATGTGCAGCATCACAGTCTCATCCACCGGTTCGATCGCCAGCCGCTCCAGGGCGTGTTCCAGCACAAACTGCACCGGCTCATAAATCTTGAGCGGCCGGCTTGCGGTTTCCAGGCTGCGCTTGGCGCAGGGGCTGGTGTCCATCAGCACCGGCCAGCGGCCCTGTTCACTGGCCTGCCACAGGGCGGATTCCAGCTCGGCGGCCTTGCCGCTGGCCAGCGCCGCCATCCCCTTGCTCTGATAGGGCATGCCGCAGCACAGGCCGGTGAGCGACTCGGGCAGGATCACCTCAAAACCGGCCTTGTTGAGCACCGCCAGGGTGACCTCGGTGAGGGAACGGGGGTCTCGCGCGCCCGGCGACTGCCCCAGAGTGCGGCTGGCGCAGGACGGAAAATACACTACCTTTTCCGGCCCGGAGCCGCCGGCCCTGGGCCGGTGCGGGTTGGCGCCCGGGGTTTCCGGCAGCCACAGCGGCACCTTGTTTTTGCTCGCCTTGCGCAGCCCGGCATTCAGCCGGGTCATGGTGTGGTCGCCAAGCAGCCGGCGACCAAGGTGGGCGGCATTCAGCCCCAGGGCCACGGCCCGGGTGGTGGCGGTAAAGTGGCTGGCGGTCCAGCGGGCGATGGGCTCGAATTTCTGGTAGCGCACGGTGCGCAGCTGGCGTACCAGATCCCCGGTGTTGATGCCCACCGGGCAGCGCTGGGCGCACAGGCCGGTGGCGGCGCAGGTATCCACGCCCTGTTTATCAAACACGCGTTGCAGCGAGTCGGCGGTGGACTCGCCGGCGGCGGCCCGGCGTTGCAGCTCGCGAAACAGCACAATGCGCTGGCGCGGGGTCAGGCTCAGATCCCGGGACGGGCACACCGCCTCGCAAAAGCCGCATTCAATGCACTTGTCGACGATGGCATCGGCGGCGGGCAGGGGCTTCAGGTCTTTCAGGTGGGCCTGGTGATCGTCGTTGAGGATCACCCCGGGGTTGAGCAGGCCGTCCGGGTCGAACAGCGCCTTGATGCGTTGCATCAGGGCATACCCCTCCTTGCCCCACTCCAGCTCCACATAGGGGGCCATGTTGCGGCCGGTGCCGTGCTCGGCCTTGAGCGAGCCGCCGTAGTCCACCGCCACCAGCTGCGCCACGGCGTCCATAAAGCCGCCGTAGCGCTCCAGCTCGGCCTGAGTATCAAACCCCTGAGTGAACACGAAGTGCAGGTTGCCCGCCAGGGCATGGCCGAAGATGATGGCCTCATGGTAGCCAAAGCGCTCAAACAGGGCGGTGAGTTTACGCACCGCCGGGGCCAGCTCTTCTACCGGAAAGGCCACGTCTTCAATGATCACGGTGGTGCCGGTTTCCCGCACCGCGCCCACCGCCGGAAACATGCCCTTGCGCATGGCCCAGAGGGTGGCGCAGGTGGCCTTGTCCTGGGTGAAGGCCACCTGGTTGCGGCGCTCAAAGGGAGTGACGGCGGCCATGGCCCGCTCGCATTTCTGCAGCAGCTCGGCCTCATCGGCGCCGTGCACTTCCACCAGCAGGGCGGCGGCTTCCGTGTCGAGCTCGCGCACAAAGCCGGGCATGCCCGGCTTGTCGGCAATGGAGGCCAGGGCCCGGCCGTCCATCAGTTCCACCGCCGCCACTTCGGTGCCGGCCAGGGCGGTCACCGCCCGGCAGGTGGTTTCAATGTCGGCATACACCAGCAGGCAGGAGGCCTTGAACGGGTGATCGGGCACCGTGTTATAGCTGACCTCGGCCATAAAGCCGAGGGTGCCTTCGGAGCCGATCATCAGGTGGGCCAGCATGTCGACGGGATCGTCAAAGTCGAGCAGGGCGTTCAGGCTGTAGCCGGTGGTGTTCTTCAGCCGGTACTTGTGGCGAATGCGCTCGCTGAGCTCAGGGTTGGCTTTTACTTCTTCGCTCAGTTGTTTGAGCCCGGCCAGCAGCTCGGGCCTGTGCTCGGCAAAACGGGCCCGGCTGGCGGCGTCCCGGGTGTCGAGCCGAGTGCCGTCGGCCAGCACCAGGCTCAGGCCGTGCAGGGTGCGGTAGGAGTTCTGGGCGGTGCCGCAGCACATGCCGGAGGCGTTGTTGGCGGCAATGCCGCCGATCTTGCAGCTGTTGATGGACGCCGGATCCGGGCCAATCTTGCGGCCATAGGGGGCCAGATAGCGGTTGGCGTCGGCGCCGATCACCCCGGGTTGCAGGGCGATCCGTTTGCCGTCGTCCTCGATGCGGTGGCCGCGCCAGTCGTCGGTGAGGGTGATCAGCACCGAGTCGGACACCGCCTGCCCCGACAGGCTGGTGCCGGCGGCACGAAAGGTGCAGGGAATGCCATGCCGGCGGCAGGCCGCCAGCACTCGCACCACTTCGTCCTGGCTTGCCAGCCGCAGCACCAGTTTGGGCAGCAGCCGGTAAAAGCTGGCATCGGTGCCGTAGGCCAGGCACAGGGACGGATCGGCAATAATACGTTCACTCGGCAAAAAGCCGGCCAGCTCGTCGGCCAGCCGCTGGTAGCGTGCCTCCATCAGGCATCCTCCAGAATCAATACCGTCAGGGCGCTGGGGCCGTGGGCGCCGTAGGCCAGGGTTTGCTGTATGTCGGCGGTCTTGGACGGGCCCGACACCAGCAGCAGGTTGGTGGGCATGCCCTGGTTCCAGCCTTCGCTGGCCATCATGGCCGGCAGGTTGGCGTGCAGGGTGGAGGCCTTGAGAATGGCAATGTGATGGGGCGGCACCAGCGACAGGGTGCGCGGCTCTTCCGGCCCCGGCCACAGCACCAGGCTGCCGCTGGCGGCAATGGCGCCGTGGCAGCCGGTGATGCCGGCATCCATGGTGTTGAACAGCTCGTCTTTCCACTCTTCCAGCGGGCGGTCAAAGCAGACCCGCTCGGCGGTGCCGTTCAAGGCCTGGGTGATTTCGTCAAAAAATTCACCGCCGGTGCCGGTGGCCACCCGCTTGATGCCGGCTTCAGCCAGCCGCTCCCGCAGGGTGGACACCAGGGCGGTGCGGGACAGGCGCAGCACCTCGGCATGGTTCTGTTCCAGCAGCCCGGTGAGCCGGGCCAGCATGGTGTCGGGGTCGGAGTCGTTCCAGATGGGGTAGTCCGGCTCCGGCGCGGACAGCGGCAGCGCATTGACCCGGCGCAGCCGGTCAAGAATGGCGGTTCGGGCGGTCGACATTATTTGTTCCTCTCGGCCATGAGTTCACGCAGGGTGCGGGCGGCAGGTTTTGGGGCGGTGCGGCAGCGGGTCCAGGGGCCCAGCTTGCGCGGGATCAGCCAGCGCAGCCGGGTGGCGCACCAGGTCAGCATACGGTACAGCGCCGGCTGGCGGGTGGCCAGGGCAAAGCTGCGCCAGACAAAGGCCTCGGTGTTGCTGGCCGCCGCCTTCTGGCCGCGCAGGGGCAGGGCGCCGGGAGCGGGATCCTGCTTGGCCTCGTGGCGCAGCCGCTGCAGCAGCTCGGGAATGGGAATGCGCACCGGGCACACCTCGCCGCAGGCGCCGCACAGGCTGGAAGCGGTGGGCAGATCCCGGGTTGCCTCCAGGCCCATCAGGTGCGGCGAGATGATCTTGCCGATGGGGCCGGGATACACGGTGCCGTAGGCATGGCCACCAATGCGGGTGTACACCGGACAGTGGTTCATGCAGGCACCGCAGCGAATGCATTGCAGGGTCTTGCGCAGCTCCTCGTCGGCAAAGGCCTGGCTGCGGCCGTTGTCGAGCAGCACCAGGTGCACTTCCTTGGGGCCGTCGAGCTCATTTTCCTTGCGCGGGCCACTGATCATGTTGAAGTAGGTGGTGATCAGCTGGCCGGTGGCGGAGCGGGTGAGGGCGCTGAACAGCGGCGGCACGTCGGCCAGAAATTCCACCACCTTCTCGATGCCGGTAATGGCAATATGCACTTCGGGCACTGTGGTGCACATGCGGCCGTTGCCTTCGTTTTCCACCAGGCACAGGGTGCCGGTTTCCGCCACCGCAAAGTTGACCCCGGACACGCCCACGTCGGCGGTGCGGTATTTTTCCCGCAGCACCCGCCGGCCGGTCTGGATCAGGGTATCCACGTCCAGGGTGTGTTCAAAGCCGGGCACATGCTCGGCGAACAAATCGGCCACCTGCTGCTTGTTCTTGTGAATGGCGGGCATGATGATGTGGGACGGCGTTTCCCGGCCGAGCTGGACTATGTATTCGCCCATGTCGCTTTCCAGGCAGGTGATGCCTTCCTTGGCCATGGCGTCGTTCAGCTCGATTTCCTCGCTCACCATTGACTTGCCCTTCACGGCCAGGGTGCCGCCGTGAGACTGGATGATGTCGGTGAAAATGGCGTTGGCCTGCTCGGCGTTTTCCGCCCAGTGCACGCGAATGCCGTTGGCGATGCAGTTGCTTTCCAGTTGTTCCAGCAGTTCGGGCAGCTTGCTCAGGCAGCGCCGGCGAATGGCCTCGGCCCGATCGCGAATGGCGCTTTCCTCACCGGCGTCGGCAAAGGCGGTTTTGCGCTTGTCGCGCAGGTAGTCCATGGCGCCGCGAAAGTTGGCGCGCAGCTCCTTGTCGGCCAGGGCCGCCTCGGCCTGGGCGTGAAAGTGTTGAGGCTGGTTATGCATGGCTTCCCTCCAGCCGGCTCAGCAGAAAGCTGGCCAGGTGAATGCCTTTGAGGGTGCGGCCCTGGTATTCCAGGGCGCCGTTGATATTGAGCAGGCAGCCCCAGTCGGCACTGACCAGCTGTTCGGCCTGGGTGTCGTTCAGATGCCGGGTCTTGTCCTGCACCATGGCCTCGCTGATGGCCGGGTGGCGCACCGCAAAGGTGCCGCCAAAGCCGCAGCACTCGCTTTCGTAGGCCTGCTCGCGCAGCTCCACCTGCTCCAGCTGGCCCAGCAGCTGGCGGGCGGTGACATGCACCTTCATTTCCCGGCGGGCGGCGCAGGAGGTGTGCAGTACCACTGAGGTGCTGGGGCCCTGATCCTTCAGCCGAATGCGGCAGACGTGCACCAGAAACTCGGTGAGTTCAAATACCCGATCACAGAATTGATTGACGCGGGCCTCGTGCTCGCTGCCGGCAAACAGCCGGCGGTAATGATGGTGCATCATGCCGCCGCAGGAGCCCGACAGCACGATCACCGGCCAGGGCTCGGGAAACAGCGCCATCTGGCTGAGGGCCGTGGTGCGGGCGTCGTCGTTATAGCCGGAGGAATAGGCGGGCTGGCCGCAGCAACTCTGCTTGGGCACGTAGATAACCTCAACCCCGGCCAGTTCCAGCAGGCGAATGGCATCCAGCCCGCTTTGGGGCGAAAACAGATCCACCAGGCAGGTGGCGTAGACGTAGACCTTTTCCGGTCTGGGCGGGTAGAGGCGAATAGCGGACGACATAGGGCAATTCCTGTCAGGGTTACAACAAGGCCGCCAGCGGGCGCCGGCGGCATGGCATCAGGACAGCTGCAGCAGCGGATCCGAGATGCCCATTCCGTAGATGGCAATCATGCCGATGATGCCGATGGCCACCAGGTAATAGAGGGTGGGCAGGGCGGTTTTGCGCAGCGTGGTGCCTTCCCGGCCCAGCAGTCCCACGGTGGCCGAGGCCGCCACCACGTTGTGAATGGCGATCATGTTGCCGGCGGCGGCGCCCACCGCCTGCAGTGCCACCACCATGGCGGTGGACACCCCAAGGGTCTGGGCCACCTCGAACTGGAACTGGGAAAACATCATGTTCGATACCGTATTGGAGCCGGCGATAAAGGCCCCGAGGGCGCCGATGACGCCGCTGATGGCGGGAAAGAACCCGCCCACCAGATCGGCGGCCACCTTGGCGGTCATCACCGGCATGCTGGCAATATCGGCCTCGTTAACGCCGGAGTTGATGAAGATACGCACCATGGGCACGGTGAACATCAGCACAAAGCCGGCGCCGATCAGGGTTCTGCTCGACTCGTGAATGGCCGGGCCCAGATCCTTAAGCGAGCGGGTCTGGCTCAGCACCGCCACCAGCGACACGAACACCAGAATGCCGCCGGGCAGGTACAGGGGCTGAATGCCGGCGCTGATGCCCGCTTCGCCCAGCAGATCGGTAAAAGCGATGTTCCAGCCGGTGAGCATTGCCTTGAAGCCGTCACTGGTGCGGCTCAGCACCAGCAGGGCCGGCAGCAGCAGGTAGGGGAACCAGGCCAGGGCCAGGCCGATGGGCTTTTTCTGCAGATCTTCCTTGTGAATGACCAGGGAACCCAGCCATTCCGCCGGCCAGTCTTTTTCATCGGGAAAATCAAAGGTGTGTTTGGGCACCAGAAAGCCCTTGCGGGCGGCGGTGACGACTATGGCCAGCCCCACCAGGCCACCGATCAGGGACGGAAACTCGGGGCCGAGAAACACGCCGGTGAGGGCGTAGGGCACGGTAAAGGCCAGCCCGGCGAAAATGGCAAAGGGCAGAATTTCCAGACCCTGCTTCCAGCTTTTTTCCTTGCCGAAAAAGCGGGTCAGCATCATGCACATGAACAGCGGCATCAGAATGCCGACAATGGCGTGAGTGACGGCCACGTTGCTGGTGACCGTTTGCAGGTACACCGGCCAGCCCGAGCCGGCGGCACTCAGGGTGCTGTTGATGGCGGCGTTGTCGAGGCCGGTGGTCACGCCCACGATAATGGGGGTGCCCACGGCACCGAAGGAGACCGGTGTGCTCTGAATCATCATGCCCATCAGCACTGCGCCCAGGGCCGGAAAGCCCAGCGCCACCATCAAGGGGGCCGCCACCGCCGCCGGAGTGCCAAAGCCCGAGGCGCCTTCAATAAAGCAGCCGAAACACCAGGCCACAATAATGGCCTGAATGCGCCGGTCCGGGCTGATGGCGGTAAAGCCGTTGCGAATGGTGGTAATGGCACCGGTATGCTTGAGGGTGTTGAGCAGCAGAATGGCGCCAAAGATGATCCACAGCAGCGAGACGGAGATCACCAGCCCCTGCAGGGTGGAGGCCAGCACCCGGGTTCCGGTCATGTCCCAGGCCCAGAGGGCAATGATGACGGTCAGCAGAAAGGCCAGCGGCATGGCGCGTTTGGCCGGCCATTGCAGGCCCACCAGCAGCACGGCGGCGAGCAGTATGGGAGAAAAGGCCAGCAATGCCAGCAGCGTATCATTCATCATGAGTGTTTATCCTTGTCACCTTGTTCTTGGGCGGCGTCTCTCCACCCGTATCCTTAATACTGTAGAGTACGATGGCACTCGGGGTGTTAAACGAATGTAAACTTTAATCCCTTGTTTTTTGTGGATATATAGACTTAATGAAACTCATTGTTTCCAAAACTGGTTAAATGATGCCGAGAACCGACGATCTCATTCTGTTTGCCCAGGTAATTGAGCTGGGATCCTTCAGCAGGGCCGCCGAGGCCCACGGCCTGACCAACTCGGTGGTGAGCAAGCGCATCGCCCGGCTTGAAGCCGAGCTGGGCAGCACCCTGATCCACCGTACCACGCGGCGCCTGACCCTGACCGAGGCGGGCCGGGTGCTGTTTGAGCGGGCTCAGGCGGTGGCGCAGTCGGCTCAGGAGGCCTTCGATGCGGTCACCGGCTACAGCGACACCCTGCAGGGGCACATTCGCATGTCGGTGCCCACCATTTCCGGTGAGCTGCTGCTGGCGGAGGCGGTGGCGCAATTTTGTGAGCTGCATCCGGCCATCAGCGTCGACATGTCGCTGGACAACCGGTTTGTGGACCTGATTGGGGAAGGTTACGACCTGGTGATCCGCACCGGTCATCTGGAGGACTCCAGCCTGATTGCCCGCCATATTCTGGACTCGCGCTGGACCATCTGCGCCGCGCCCGCCTATCTCAGCCGTCACGGCAAGCCCCAGGTGCCGGAAGATCTGCTGCAGCATAACTGCCTGATCTACAGCTATCAGGAGAGCGGCGCCCGGGACTGGCTGTTCAACCGCTTTGGTGAGACCTATTCACTGCGGGTGAGCGGCAACTTCTCCACCGACAACGCCGCCGCCCTGCGCAAGGCCGCCCTGGCCGGCCATGGCCTGGCCTATGTGCCCCGCTGCCTGGTGTATCCGGATCTGCAGGCGGGCCGGCTGATGGAGCTGTTGCCCAGCCGGGTGGGCAAGGTGCTGGGCATTTACGCCGTCTACCCCTACAACCGCCAGCCGCCCCGCAAGATAAAACTGCTGATCGAACACATTCGCGCCCGCTACATGGCAATCAGGCATTACTTCTGACGGTCCCGGCGCGGCTTATTCGCCGGGATCGAGCAGCTCAATCCAGTGTTTTACCGGCACCGTTGCCTTGCTGGCCAGATGCAGCTGGCAGCCCACGTTGGCGGTGACGATCTGCTCGGGCCCACCCGCGGTGAGGGCGTCCAGCTTGTTGCTGAGCAGCTGTTGGCTGAGCTTCGGCTGCAGGATGGAATAGGTGCCCGCCGAGCCACAACAGAGGTGGCCGTCCTTGACCGGGGTCAGCTCCAGTCCGGCCCGGCGCAGTATGGCCTCGACCTGACCGCCCAGTTTGAGCGCATGTTGCAGGGTGCAGGGGCAGTGCACCGCAGTTTTGCGGCCCCGGCCGGCCAGGGGCAGCTTGCTGAGGTCTTCTCCTGCCAGCACCTCGCTCAGATCCCGGGCCAGCTCACTCACCCGGCGTGCCTTGTCGGCATAGGCCGGGTCATGGGCCAGCTTGTCGCCGTACTCCTTCACCATGGCGCCGCAGCCGGATGCGCTGATCACGATGGCCTCGGCGCCGGCCTGAAGATGGGGCCACCAGGCGTCGATGTTGCGGCGCATAAAACCGAGCCCTTCCTCATGGGCCGAGAGGTGATAGCTGACCGCGCCGCAGCAGCCCGCCTCGGGGGCCTGCATCAGGCTGATGCCAAGCCGGTCCAGCACCCGGGCCGCCGCCCCGTGGGTGTTGGGGGTGGCCGCCGCCTGGGCACAGCCGCCCAGCGCCAGCATCACTCTGGCGTGACGACGTTGAGGCAGGGCAGCCGTTGCCTGTGCCGGGGGAACCTTGGCCGCCAGCACCCCGGGCAACAGTGGCCGGGTCATGCGTCCCAGCACCAGCAGCGGCCGCAGCCGGGCCGGAAACGGCAGCACCTTACGCAGCAGCCAGCGCAGCAGGCGCCGGCCCTTGGAGCGGGGTAACTGCTGCTCCATGATGCCGCGGCCGATCTCCGCCAGCCGGCCGTAGCGCACTCCGGACGGGCAGGTGGTCTCGCAGCTGCGGCAGGTCAGGCAACGGTCCAGGTGAGTCTGTGATTTTTCGCTGATCTCGCCGCTTTCCAGCATCTGCTTGATCAGGTAAATACGCCCGCGCGGGCCGTCCCGTTCGTCGCCCAGCTCTTGGTAAGTGGGGCAGGTGGCGGTGCAGAAGCCGCAGTGCACGCAGCTGCGCAGAATCGACTCGGCTTCCTGAATGTCGGGGTGATCCTGGTAGTTCACATGAATGTCTGTACGCATGATGTCGTCCTTTACAGCCAGCGGTAGAGCCGGCCCGGATTGAACAGGCCGTCCGGATCCAGCGCCGCCTTGAGCCGGCGCTGCAGGGCCTGCATGGGGGCCGGCAGGGTATGCAGCACTTCGCCGCTGCGATCGCCGCCCCGGTACCGGGCCACCTGGCCGCCGGCGGCTTCGGCCAGGATTTCCAGCTCTCTTTGGTCGAATTCGCCCCGCAGCCAGCGCTGGCTGCCGGCCCAGTCCAGCAACCAGGGGGCGTCGGGCAATACATGGGCGGCGGTGGAGCCCACTGAAAAGCGCCACAGGGGCGCATTGCCGGCAAAGAACGCCAGCCGCTGCTCGCGCAGATCCCGCCAGAAGGTGTCGCCGTCTTCCAGTACTTTCCCCGGCCACAGCCTGGCGGTGTTGTTGACCGCACTGGCGGCACCGGACAGCCGCAGATAGAGCCGGTTGTCCAGCCAGCAGGCGGCGGTGAGCGGCCGGGGCTGGCCCGCCAGCCGGTTCATTTCCTGTATGGCGGCACCGGCATCCAGCTCGCGCACCAGGGTGAGGCTGCAGTCCGGCACCGGCATTACCTTGAGGCTGAGCTCGGTGATCACCCCCAGGGTGCCCATGGCCCCGGCCTGCAGCCGGGACACGTCGTAGCCGGCCACGTTTTTCATCACCTGGCCGCCAAAGCGCAGGTGCTCGCCCCGGCCGTTGATGAGCCGAATGCCCAGCAGCTGATCCCGAACCGAGCCGGTCCAGGGCCGGCCCGGGCCGGACAGGTGGCAGGCCAGAGTGCCGCCCAGGGTGGCTCGGCCGTCGAACAACGGCGGGTCGCAGGCCAGCATCTGACCCCGCTCCGCCAGGGTGGCCTGCACTTCGGCAAGGGGGGTGCCGGCGCGGGCGGTGAGCACCAGCTCCACCGGCTGATAACTGACAATGCCGCTGTGGCCGGAAAGTGGCAGCGGTTCGCCCTTGGGGACTCTGCCCATAAAGGCCTTGCTGTTGCCGCCGATGATTTGCAGCGGTGTGCCCTCGGCCCGGGCCTGTTGCACTTGCGCCAGCAGGGATGAAGTCAAATCCGCCATCAGCGTGCCTCCTTGTGATCGAGGGTGCGGTATTCCTGGCAGTGTTTGAGCAGGGGAATGCCCTTGCCCGGGTTGAGGGTGCCGAGGGGGTCAAAGGCCGCCTTGATGGCGTGAAACTGGGCCAGCTCCAGCTCGCTGAACTGCACCCGCATCTGCCGGATTTTCTCGATGCCAACGCCGTGCTCGCCGGTAATGCAGCCGCCCACCGCCACGCACAGCTCCAGAATTTTGCCGCCGAATTCTTCGGTTTTCTCGAATTCACCGGGCACGTTGGCGTCGAACAGGATCAGCGGGTGCAGGTTGCCGTCGCCGGCGTGAAACACGTTGGCCACCCGCAGGCCGTAGTGTTCCGACATGGCCTGCATCTCGGTCAGCACATGGGCCAGCTGGCCCCGGGGTATGGTGCCGTCCATGCAGTAATAGTCGGGAGAGAGTCGCCCCACGGCGGGAAAGGCCGACTTGCGGCCCTTCCACAGCAGGGCCCGCTCGGCCTCGCTCTGGGACACGCGAATTTGGGTGGCGCCCTGCTCCCGAAAAATAGCTTCTACCCGGGCTATGTATTCGGCCACTTCCTCTGCGGTGCCGTCCAGCTCGCACAACAGCAGGGCCTGGGCGTCGGTGGGGTAGCCGGCTTGGGCAAAGGCCTCGGCGGCGATGATGGCGTGGCTGTCCATCATCTCCAGTCCGGCGGGAATAATGCCCTCGGCGATCACCGCGCCCACGGCATCGCCGGCCTGCTGCACCCGCTCAAAGCCGGCCATCACCACCTGGGCTTTTTCCGGCAGCGGCAGCAGCTTGACCGTCACTTCGGTGATGATGCCGAGCAGTCCCTCGGAGCCGGTGAGCAGCGCCAGCAGATCCGGCCCCTGGCTGTCGAGACCGTCTCCGCCGAACACCAGCCGCTCGCCGTCCACCGTGAGCAGCTCCACCTTTTGCAGGTTGTGCACCGTCAGGCCGTATTTGAGGCAGTGCACGCCGCCGGAGTTTTCCGCCACGTTGCCGCCGATGGTGCAGGCTATCTGGGAAGAAGGATCCGGCCCGTAATAGAGGCCATAAGGCGCGGCGGCCTCGCTGATGGCCAGGTTGCGCACCCCGGGCTGCAGCCGGGCGGTGCGCGCCAGCGGGTCGATGTCGAGAATATCCTTGAAGCGGGCCATCGACAGCAACACGCCATCGGCACTGGGCATGGCACCGGCGCACAGGCCGGTGCCGGCACCCCGGGCCACCACCGGCACTTGGTGCTGGTGGCACAGCCGCAGCACGTGCTGCACCGCGGCCACCGTGCCCGGCAGCACCACCAGCATGGGCATCTCGCAATACATGGAGAGGCCGTCGCATTCGTAGGGTTTCTGGGTTTCGGCATCGGCTATCACGTATTCCGGCTCGATAAAGGCGCGAAAGGCCTCGGCCAGGGTGTCGCGCAATGCCGTGTGAGGGCTGGTCATGAATTCCTTCTCCCTGCTGGGGCCGGGGCGGGCCCGCTGGTTGATCGGTCACCAGGTCGTCCGGTCGCCGGATCAGCATGGCACCGCCACCGCCGGCCATGCCATGTTTATCTGTACCCAAAACGCTGTTTTTGTCTCGATTTCCGCCTGGATCACAATTTAAGTGTATGTATAAAAAGGAGTATTTTTAACTTCCCCCCGCTCGTGAAGCGACCCGGATGCTTGCTTCCCGTGCTCGTATCCCGCCCCATCATGCCTCGGCACCGGTGCCGCTTGAGCCGCCGGGCGGAAACCGCGAGCCTTGACCCGGTGGCAGGGACTGTGGTTTTTTGTGAGGCCGAATTTCTTTATTTCCTGCCGCGCAAGGACGTGCCGGTGCTCGATGAGGTTTTATCATGATCAAAACCGCCGTGATCGGTTATGGCCAGTCGGCCAGCATTTATCATTTGCCCTTTATCGACAGCCTGCCCGAATTTGAGCTGGTCGCCATTCATACCTCCCGGCCGGAACGGGTGGAGCGGGACTGGCCCGATGTGCGGGTGTATACCGACGTGGATGAGATGCTGCGTGAGTCCGGCGCCCGGCTGGTGGTGATCACCGCGCCCAACGAGGTGCACTACGAGCTGGGGCGCAAGGCCCTGAGCCTGGGCCTGCACGTGGTGATGGAAAACCCGGCGGTGACCCAGCTGCATCAGGGCAGCGAGCTGATGCGCCTGGCCGAGACCAGCCGGCTGTGTCTGATCCCCTTTCACAACCGCCGCTGGGACAGCGACTTTCTCACCATCAAGCGGTTGCTGGCAGAGGGCAAGGTAGGCCCGGTGCATGCCTTTGAATCCCACTTTGATCGTTTTCGCCCCACGCCCAGGGGGCTGGAGGATCAGCCCGGCGTGGGGGCCGGCGCCTGGTTCGATCTGGGGGGGCACCTGGTGGATCAGACCCTGGAGCTGTTTGGCAAGCCGCTGGCGGTGACCGGCCGGTGTCTGTCCCAGCGTCCGGGTTCGAATGTGACCGATTACTTTCACGTGCAGCTGCATTACGCCGACAAGGAAGTGGTGCTGCACTCCAGCTCCTACCACCCCGGGCCGACCCTGCGCTTCAAGCTGCAGGGCGAGCTGGGCTGTTACATCAAGCGGGGTTTCGATCCCCAGGAAGAACGGCTGCGGGACGGCATAGTGCCTGGCTCCCCCTTTCTGGCCAAGGAGGCGGAAAGCGATTACGGGGTGTTTTATTCCGATGGCGAGCCGGAGGTGATCGTGTCGGAAGTGGGCGGCTACCGCCACTTTTACGAAGACACCGCCCGGGCTATTCGTGGCGAAGGCCCGCTGCCGGTCACCATGCGTGAGGCGCTCAACGGGCTCAACATTATTCATCTGGCGGAAAAGAGCAGCAGCGAAGGCCGCACCCTGCCGGTGCCCGACGTCAATTACTGAGCCGGCTGCCGGCCCGGTACCCGCAGCCGGCCAAGGGCGGTGAAGCGCAGGGCGTAGCGCAGCGCCACATAGCTTACCATCAGGGTGGCCACCACCAGCTCCAGTTGTGCCAGACCTTCCAACCGGGCCAGCAGGGTGCCGTCCAGCCCCAGGCCGCTGGCCAGGGCCGCCACCTTGAACAGGGCGGTGGCGCCGATCACCAGCGGAAAGGTGAAGGCGGCATAGCCCGGGCTGAACGGCAGCCGCAGCAGGTGCAGCAGCGCCAGGTAGATGAGTGCCGTCATCAGCACCGCTATGCCCAGCAGCACCGCCACCAGCAGCGGATCCGGCTGAGTGATCACGGTGAGGTAACCGGCCAGCGACAGGCTGGCCGGTGCCGCCAGAATGGCGATGGTGGGCTTGGCGGCATCGGGCACCTGGTCACAGAAGATCAGCCGGTACAGCATCGGCGGCAGCAACAGGCCGTAGCACCCCAGACCGAACCACATCAGCCCTTGCGCCAGGGGGGCCAGCTCGCCTCCCGGGCTGGCCACGGCGGCCACAATAATGCCCACCGGCGGTACAAACCAGCTGGGCACCATGTGGTGCAGACGAAAGGCCTGCAGCCGGTGGCGGGCAAAGGCCAGCAGAAATACCCCGTGCAGCCCGGTGGCCAGCAGCCACAGCAGATCGCGGGCGGTGCCGTCGAGCGATGCCGACACCACCATGGTGGCCATGGCAAAGGTGGGCACCACACTGCCCACCACCGGGTGGGCCAGATCCTCCGCCAGCCGGCGCGGATGCAGCACAAACTTGGCGGCGAGGATCAGCAGCAGCACGGCGGCAATGGCGGCCCCCAGGCTTTGGGCCAGGCCGGCAAACAGGCCGGTGTTTTCCCAGCACCAGCCCAGGCTGGCAATGCCCAGGGCCAGTCCGGCCATGGGGGTGGGGGCGGCGGCAAGACGATGGCGAGTGGTGTTCAGCATAACGGCGCTCCTCAGTGACTGCCGCCATCATAAAAAAGCCACCTCGTTTATAATATCCAAATGATTTAAAGCAACCATTTGGAAAAATCAAATGATCACCCTGAAACAACTGCAGGTGTTTGCCAGCATTGCCCGTCACGGCAACCTGGGCAAGGCGGCGGAAGAAGTCTGTCTGAGCCGGGGGGCGGTGTCCCAGTCGCTGAGCGAGCTGGAACGGCGCCTGGGCAGTCCGCTGTTCGACCGGGTGCACCCCCGGCTGCAGCTCAACGATCAGGGCCTGCGGCTGCAACCGCTGGCGGAAGACGTGCTCAGCCGGGTGGCAGATATTGAACGGCAGTTCGAGGGCGGCGGCGAGCTCGCCGGCCAGCTGCGCCTGGGTGCCAGCCAGACCATCGGCAACTACCTGCTGCCGGCACTGCTGGCGCGCCAGCCCTGGTTGCAGGCGGCGGTCACCATTACCAATACCCAGACCCTGTGCGACATGGTGGCCCGCTTTGAGCTGGACATGGCGCTGATTGAGGGGGAGAGCCGCCATGCCGAGCTGGAAACTCACCCCTGGCTGCAGGATGAAATGCTGATCATCGCCGCCCCGGCTCATGGACTGGCGGGGCAGTCGTGCCTGACGCCCGCCTGCCTGACCGGCTGTGACTGGGTGCTGCGCGAGCCCCGCTCCGGCAGCCGGGAACAGTTCGATCGTGAACTGGCACCGCACCTGGCCGGGCCGGGCAGGGTGCTGGAGCTGAACACGCCGGAAGCGGTGATGCAGGCGGTGGAGCAGGGGCTGGGGCTGGCGCTGATCTCCCGGCTGGCGGCGGCGGACCGGCTGGCCCGGGGGCGGCTGGCGGTGATTGATGTGGGCCTTGAGTTGCCGCGCACGCTCAGGCTGGTGTGGCACCGGCAAAAGTTCCATTCCGCCCTGTTGCGCCGGTTTGTGGAAATCTGTCGCGACACGGCCGAGCCCTGAGGCTGGCCGGAACGCCGGTCAGGCACCATCATAGAGTAATAAGGGAGGGGCCATGGCTGACAGCATCATCAAACACGCATTGCGAGCTCTGGCGCTGTTGCTGGTGCTGGCAACAGCGCCGGTCGGCGCGCAGGAAAAGTTCCGGGTGGTGACCACCTTTACCGTGATCGCCGACATGGCACAGAACGTGGCCGGCAGCGCCGCCGTGGTGGAGTCCATCACCAGGCCGGGGGCCGAAATCCACGAATACCAGCCCACGCCCGGCGACATGCTGCGCGCCCACGATGCCCGGTTGTTGCTGTCCAACGGCCTTAATCTGGAGCTGTGGTTCGAGCGCTTCTACCAGAACCTGAAAAACGTGCCGGAGGTGGTGGTGAGCGAGGGCATCACGCCCATCGGCATTGATGAAGGCCCCTATCGCGGCAAGCCCAATCCGCACGCCTGGATGTCGCCCGACAACGCCCTGATTTACGTCGACAACATTCTCGCCGCCCTGGTGCAATACGACCCGGCCAATGCCGCGGTCTACCGGGCCAATGCCGAGGCCTACAAGGCGCGCATCATCGCCGAGACCGCCCCCCTGCGGGCCCTGTTTGCCACCATTCCCGAACATCAGCGCTGGCTGGTGACCAGCGAGGGCGCCTTTTCCTACCTGGCCCGGGATTATGGTTTGAAGGAGCTGTATCTGTGGCCGATCAATGCCGATCAACAGGGCACCCCCCAGCAGGTGCGCCGGGTTATCGACACCGTGCGCGAGCACCGTATTCCGGCGGTGTTCAGCGAAAGCACCATTTCCGACAAGTCAGCCCGCCAGGTAGCCCGGGAAACCGGAGCGCACTACGGTGGCGTGCTTTATGTGGATTCCCTGAGCGAGCCGGACGGCCCCGTGCCCACCTACCTCGATTTGCTGCGGGTGACTTCGCAGACCATTGCTCGGGGGCTGACCGAGGGGCTGAAATGAGCACCATCGACACCCTGGCCGCCTCGCCCGATGGCGCCGGCCTGGTGGTGCAGCGGGTAACCGTGACCTACCGCAACGGTCACAGCGGCCTGCGCGACGCCAGTTTTCACCTGCCCCTGGGCACTATTGCCGCCCTGGTGGGGGTGAACGGCTCCGGCAAGTCGACCCTGTTCAAGGCGATTATGGGCTTTGTGCGGCTGGCGACCGGCGATATTCGCGTGCTGGGCCAGCCGGTGGCGGCGGCACTGCGCAGCAATGCGGTGGCCTATGTGCCTCAGTCGGAGGAGGTGGACTGGAATTTTCCGGTGCTGGTGGAAGACGTGGTGATGATGGGCCGCTACGGCCACATGGGCCTGCTGCGCCGGCCGAAACAGGCGGATCACCGTGCGGTGGAGCGGGCGCTGGCGCGAGTGGGCATGAGCGACTGCCGTTATCGCCAGATCGGCGAGCTTTCCGGCGGCCAGAAGAAGCGGGTGTTTCTGGCCCGGGCCCTGGCTCAGGACGGCCGGGTGATCCTGCTCGATGAGCCCTTTACCGGAGTGGACGTGAAAACCGAGGATCGCATCATCACCCTGCTGCGGGAGTTGCGCGACGAGGGCCGGGTGATGCTGGTGTCTACCCACAATCTGGGCTCGGTGCCCGAGTTCTGTGACCGCACCATTCTCATCAAGGGTACGGTACTGGCTCACGGCACTACCGCCAGCACTTTTAACCAGGCCAACCTGGAGCAGGCCTTTGGCGGCGTGCTGCGTCATTTCATGCTCACCGGAAAAAGCGCCTCCATCGGTGTGATCAGCGACGACGAGCGGCCGCTGATCATAGAGGGCGGCCAGGTGCAGAGCCGGAAAGGCCGGGCCGAACGGGAGCGAAGCGATGACGACTCTGCTTGAGCCCTTTGGTTACGGTTACATGATCAACGCCATCTGGGTGTCGGCGCTGGTGGGGGGGGTGTGCGCCTTTCTGTCCTGCTACCTGATGCTCAAGGGCTGGTCGCTGATCGGCGATGCCCTGTCCCACGCCATCGTGCCCGGGGTGGCCGGCGCCTACCTGCTGGGGCTGCCGTTTTCCCTGGGCGCCTTTGTGGCCGGTGGCCTGGCCGCCGGTGCCATGCTGCTGCTGCATCAGCGCAGCAAACTCAGGGAAGACGTGATCATCGGCCTGATTTTCTCGGGCTTTTTCGCTCTCGGGCTGTTCATGATGTCGCTCAGGCCGATGGCGGTGAACATTCGTACCATAGTGCTGGGCAACATTCTGGCCATCGATCCCTTTGATATTATCCAGCTGGTGATCATCGCTGTGACCTCCCTGCTGGTGCTGCTGTGCAAATGGAAGGATCTGCTGGTGGTGTTTTTTGACGAGCACCAGGCTCGCTCGGTGGGCATTAATCCCATGCACATCAAACTGCTGTTCTTTACCCTGCTGGCGGCCTGCACGGTGGCTGCCATGCAGACGGTGGGCGCCTTTCTGGTGGTCTGCATGGTGGTGACCCCCGGCGCCACCGCCTATTTGCTCACCGACCGCTTTCCGGTGCTGCTGGTGATCGCCGTTGGCCTTGGCACGCTTACCAGTGGCCTGGGGGCCTATGCCAGTTATTTTCTCGACGGCGCCACCGGCGGCCTGATCGTGGTGCTGCAGACCCTGATCTTTGTGCTGGTCTTTGTGTTTGCTCCCAGGCACGGCTATCTGGCCGCCCGCCGGCGTGCCGGGCTGGCACGGGAAGGGCGCTCATGAGCCTGCCGGATTTGCTGCTGCCCTTTCAGTTCGCCTTTATGACCCAGGCGCTGATCATTTCGGCCCTGATTGCGGTGCCGGCGGCGCTGCTGTCGTGTTTTCTGGTGCTCAGAGGCTGGGCGCTGATGGGGGATGCCATGAGCCATGGCGTGTTTCCCGGTGTGGTGCTGGCCTATCTGGCGGGCGTGCCGCTGGCGTTGGGCGCCTTTGGCGCCGGCATGGTGTGCGCCCTCAGCATCGGCTTTCTTTCCGCCAACAGCCGTGTGCGCCAGGACACCGTGATGGGCATTGTATTTTCCGGCATGTTCGGGCTCGGTCTGCTGGTGTATGTGAGCATCAGCACCGAGGTGCATCTGGATCATATTCTGTTTGGCGACATGCTCGGGGTGGGCCGTTGGGACATTATGGAAACCGGGGCCGTGGCCCTGCTCACCGTGCTGGTGCTGGCCATGAAGTGGAAGGACTTTTTGCTGCACGCCTTTGATCCGGTGCAGGCCAGGGCGGTGGGGCTCAGGGTAGGCTGGCTGCACTACGGTTTGTTGTGCCTGCTTACCCTGACCATAGTGGCGGCACTGAAGTCGGTGGGCATTTTGCTGGCCATCGCCCTGCTGATCACCCCCGGTGCCACCGCCTTTCTGCTGACCCGCCGTTTTGGCCTGATGCTGCTGTGGGCGGTGCTGGCGGCGGTGCTGGCGTCTCTGGCGGGCGTCTATCTGTCGTTCTTTCTCGACAGCGCCCCGGCACCCACCATAGTGCTGCTGATGATGGTGTTGTTTATGCTGGCCCTGATGTTTTCCGGACGTGCAGCACCCGCTGCGTGAGCGCCACCGGCAGCTCGCGAAAGCGCTCGCCCAGCAGGATCTCCAGCCGGCGCAAATCGCGCTCCAGTTTTTCCCTCTCGGTGTGATGCTCGGTGGCGGCCAGCAGATCCGTCAGCCGCAGGTATTCCTTGCGGGCTTCCAGCTCCGGCGGCAGGTAGCCGGCGTTTTTCAGCAGCCGGTAACCGGCGCGCAGGTGCGCGGGCACCAGGCTGTCGTCTTCCAGCTGCTGGGGCCGGCCGGCACCGGACAGGTGGTCGAACAGCCCTTCCCGCCGAGCCTGACTGATGGCCTGTTCGGCCCGTTGATCGATTAACCACATGGTTGCCTCCCGGCAAGGGTTACTTGCCGATACAAAACGACGAAAAAATCCTGCCCAGCAAATCATCGGAGGTGAACTCGCCGGTGATCTGGCTGAGTTGCTCCTGGGCCAGGCGCAGTTCTTCCGCCACCAGCTCGCCGGCCATGTATACTTCCAGCTGCTCTCTGGCCATGATCAGGTGCTGATCGGCGTGGTGCAGGGCGTCCAGGTGGCGCTGTCGGGCGCTGAAGCCACCTTCGCCGCCGCCCTGAAAGCCCATGCAGGCTTTCAGGTGCTCCTTGAGCGCCTCCACCCCTTCGCCGGTGCGGGCGGAGATGGGATATACCGGGTGCTCGCCGTCGCTGCTCACGGTGAGCGGCTCGCCGGTGAGATCCGCCTTGTTGCGTACCACGGTCAGGCCGATATGGGCCGGCAGCCGGTCGATAAAGTCGGGCCAGATGTCTTTCGGGTGCAGCGCCGTGGTGGTGGTGCCGTCCACCATAAACAGAATGCGGTCGGCCTGCTCGATTTCGGCCCAGGCCCGCTCGATGCCGATGCGCTCCACCGCGTCGCTGGCCTCGCGCAGGCCGGCGGTGTCGATAATGTGCAGGGGCATGCCGTCCAGGTGAATGTACTCCCGCAGCACGTCCCGGGTGGTGCCGGCAATGTCGGTGACAATGGCGGATTCCTTGCCGGCCAGGGCGTTGAGCAGGCTGGACTTGCCGGCGTTGGGCCGGCCGGCGATCACCACCTTCATGCCTTCACGCATGATGGCACCCTGGCGGGCCTCCCGCTGCACCTCGGCCAGCCGGTCCATGATGCCGTACAGCTCGCCGGCAATCTTGCCGTCGGAAAGAAAGTCCACTTCCTCGTCGGGAAAGTCGATGGCGGCTTCTACATAGATGCGCAGGTGAGTAAGCGCTTCCACCAGGCCGTGCACCCGGGTGGAAAACTCCCCCTGCAGCGACTGCAGCGCCGAGCGGGCGGCCTGCTCGCTGGACGCTTCAATCAGATCGGCAATGGCCTCGGCCTGGGCCAGATCCAGCTTGTCGTTGAGAAAGGCCCGCTCGCTGAACTCGCCGGCCCGGGCCGGGCGCAGGCCGGGCAGGGCCAGAATGCGGCGCACCAGCATGTCCAGCACCACGGGACCGCCGTGCCCCTGCAGTTCGAGTACGTCTTCGCCGGTAAAGCTGTTGGGCCCCTTGAACAGCAGGGCGATGCCCTGATCCAGCACCGTGCCCTGTTCGTCCCTGAACGGCAGGTAGTCGGCGTAGCGCACTCTGGGCACCTTGCCCAGCACGGCCCGGGCCACGGCCTCGGCCCGGGGGCCGGAAACGCGAATAATGCCGACGCCGCCGCGTCCGGGGGCGGTGGCCTGAGCGACAATGGTGTCGTTGGACATGGGTTCTGTTACTCCGGAATTAGCTGTTCGGTTCAGTATGGCGGTGATGTCCGCCAATAAAAAAGGCGGCCCTCAGGCCGCCCAGTGTATTGCGTTAACGCCGCTCGGGCCAGTGACCTCAGGAGGCGGCCTTGCTGTGCAGGCCCTTCTTCTCCAGCTGGCGGAAGATGTACCACTGCTGGGAGATGGTGACCACGTTGCTCACCAGCCAGTACAGGGTCAGACCGGCGGGGAACCACAGGAAGAAGAAGGTAAAGATGATGGGCATAAACTGCATCACCTTCTGCTGCATCGGGTCGGTGATGGTGGTCGGGCTCATCTTCTGAATCACGTACATGCTGGCACCCATCAGAATGGGCAGCACGAAGTAGGGATCGCGCACCGACAGATCGTCAATCCACAGCATGAAGGGGGCGTGACGCAGCTCAACGGATTCCATCAGCACCCAGTACAGGGAGATGAAGATGGGCATCTGGATCAGGATGGGCAGACAGCCGCCGAGCGGGTTGACCTTTTCCTTCTTGTACAGCTCCATCATGCCCTGAGACATCTTCTGGCGGTCGTCGCCGTAGCGCTCGCGCAGGGCCATCAGCTTGGGCTGCAGCATACGCATCTTGGCCATGGAGGTGTACTGGGCCTTGGTCAGCGGATACATGATGCCGCGCACCACAAAGGTGGTGAGCACGATGGCCAGACCCCAGTTGACCACAAAGCTCTGCAGGAACTGCAGCAGCTTGAACAGCGGCTGGGCGATGAACCACAGCCAGCCGTAGTCCACGGTCAGATCCAGGTTGGGAGCCACCACGGCCATTTCATCCTGCAGCTTGGGACCCAGCCACAGCCTGGCGCTCAGGCTCTGCTCGGCACCCGGCGCTACGGTAGTGACCGGGGCCTTGAAGCCGATAATGCCCTGGCCCTGATTGTTCAGGAAGCGGGTATACAGCTGGTTTTCGCCGTTTTCCGGGGCCACCCAGGCAGACACGAAGTAGTGCTGCAGCATGCCGACCCAGCCGCCTTCGGTGGTCTGGTTGAGATTGGCTTCACGCACGTCCTGGAAGGTGTACTTGCTGTAGCGGGTTTCGCTGGTGGAGTAGGCCGGGCCGCGGTAGGCGGAGGCCATCAGCATGCTGCCGCCGTCGTCACCGGGCTTGCTCTCGCTTTGTTTGAGCTGGGCGTAGAGCTGGGCCTGAACCGGCTTGTCGCTCTGGTTGCGAATGTCGTAGCTCACTCCCACCACGTAGCGGCCGCGCTCCAGGGTGAAGGTTTTGGTGAAGGTGACGCCGGCCTCGTTGGTGAAGGTCAGCGGCACGCTCAGGCGGTCTGCATCTTCGGCCAGGCGGTATTCGCCCTGCTCGGCCTGGTAGACCGGGCGTCCGTCGGCGCTGGCGTCGGGGCCGTCGCGGCCGATAAGACCGCTTTGCGCCACGTTGACGAAGTTGGCGCCATTGCTCAGCAGCACGAACTTGTCGTCGGAATTGAGCTCGTCGTTATGTTCCAGCAGCTCGGCACGCACAATGTCGCCGCCCTGGGTGTCGATGGTCAGCTCCAGGGTGTCGGAGACAATGGTGACCAGCTGGCGGCTGGCGACCACGGGGGCGTCGGCGGGCACTTCGCCGCCGGCCTGGTCCGACTCGGGAATAAAGCTGTCATCGCCCGTGCTGGTTTGAGTGCTTTGCTGCGCCGTTTCTGGCTGGGGCGCCTTATCCGTCTGCCACTGTTGCCAGATGAGAAAGCTCACCAGCAGCAGCGCAATAACAAGTATGTTGCGTTGGGATTCCATAGTGTCAGTTTCTTCGCTTTGTCGGGACCGGATCGTGGCCGCTTGGACCTAAAGGGTGGCATTTTAATAGACGTTTGATGGTTAACCAACCGCCTTTTGCAAAACCGTGGAGCCGGATGGCTTCAATGGCGTATTGAGAGCAGGTGGGAGTAAAGCGGCACCTGGGACCGAGCAGGGGACTGATGACCAGCTGGTAGAGCCTGACCAGGCCTATGCCGAGTCTTTGCAACGGCGAGAGAGGGTGCGCCATAGCCTTTCCAGCAGCTCGAACAACTCGTCGTTGGGCACGTCTCCGATGCCTTTCTTGGCGATCACCACAATGTCGACCGGGGGCAGCTTGTGCTGCTTCAGACGAAAGGATTCGCGCGCTACCCGCTTTACCCGGTTGCGCCACACGGCGCGCTTGAGCGCTTTCTTGGGCACGGCAAGACCGAGTCGGGGATGTTCCAGACCATTGGGTTTGGCCAGCAGGGTAAGGTGGGGAGAGGCGGCTCTGACGGGGTTGTCGAAGACGTTTTTGAATTGAGCGGGAGTTAACAGACGTAACTCCCGTGAAAAGGCATGCCGGGCCATCAGGCGCTCAGACGGGCACGACCTTTGGCGCGACGGGCAGCCAGTACCTTGCGACCGTTTTTGGTGGCCATGCGGGCACGGAAACCGTGGCTGCGCTTACGCTTCAGATTTGAAGGTTGAAAAGTGCGTTTCATTGTTATTACCGCTTCAGTTAACTGTACAGTTTGACCGCCATGGCGAAATGCCGTGCACTCACCGAGACGACCCATAAAAGAGGCCGAATTCTAAACAGTTAAGTGCGTGTCGTCAATCGACATGGCATGAATACCGAGCCGTCGCCGTTGCATGCATGGCAGAGCGGATCGATCCCGGATCCGAAAGGATCGCGGGGCAGGCATTATACCCATGCCTGCGCCCTTGGCAACCACCAGCCGTTGCCGGCCTCAGCCGGCGGGCAGTACCTTGCGCAAAAAGGCGCGGGTGCGCGGATCCTGCGGATTGGTGAGCAACTCGGCCGGTGGGCCCTGCTCCACGATGCGGCCGCCATCCATAAAGATGACGCGGTCGGCCACGTCCCGGGCAAAGCCGATTTCGTGGGTCACCACCACCATGGTCTGGTGCGCCAGCGCCAGCTTTTTCATCAGCCCCAGCACCTCGTCCACCCATTCCGGATCCAGCGCCGAGGTGGGTTCGTCAAACAGCATGACCCTGGCGTGGCTGGCCATGGCCCGGCCAATGCCCACCCGTTGCTGCTGGCCGCCGGACAGGGATGACGGATAGGCGTTGGCCTTGTCTTCCAGACCGATGTCGCCAAGAATGCGCAGGGCTTCCGCCCGGGCTTCGGCCTTTGGCTTTTTCCATACGGTGATCAGCCCCTCGGCGATGTTGTCGCGGGCGGTCTTGTTGGCGAACAGGGCGTAGTTCTGAAATACAAAAGAGGTGCGCTTGCGCAGCTCGATGGCCTGCTTGCCGCTGTGTCTGGCCAGATCGATGGCAAAGCCGTCTATCTCCAGGCTGCCGGCTTCCGGGGTTTCCAGCAGGTTGAGGCAGCGCAGCAGGGTGGACTTGCCGGTGCCCGAGGGCCCCAGGATCACCACGATTTCGCCCTTGTCGATGTCCAGGCTGATGTCGTTCAGTACCGTCTGGCCATGATAGACCTTGGTCAGATTGCGTAACTTGATCATGTTGCCTCGGTCAGTAAGCCGCATTCAGGCGGCGTTCCAGCCGGCCCTGCAGGTGGGTAAAGAACACCACCACCGCCCAGTAGATCAGCGCCACGGCAATGAAGGACTCAAAGAACTTGAAGCTGCTTGAGGCTTCCTTCTGGGCCGAGGCCATGATTTCGGCCACCCCCAGGGTAAAGGCCAGGGAGGTGCTCTTGATCATGTCGATGAAGTAGTTCATCAGCGAGGGCGTGGCAATACGCGCCGCCTGGGGCAGGATAATGCGTTGCATGGCCTGGCCCCGGGTCATGCCGATGCTCATGGCCGCTTCCATCTGGCTTTTGTGAATGCCCAGAATGGCGGCACGGATCGACTCGGCCATGTAGGCGGCAAAGTGCAGGGTCAGCCCGATCACCGCGGCGGTAAAGGCGTTCATGCCAATAAAAATGGGCATGATCTGGGGCAGGCCGTAATACAGCAGAAACAACTGCACCAGCAGGGGCGTGCCGCGGAAAAACGAGATAAACAGCCGGGCCAGGGCGTTCAGCCCCGGCAGCTCAAAGGTTCTGATCACCGCCAGAAAGCCGGCGATGATCAGCGCGAATACAAAGCCCAGCAGCGCCATTTCCATGGTGGTGCCCAGATACCTGAACAGGATGGGAAACAGCGCCAGGGTGTAGTCGAGATCGAACTGCATGTTTATTTACTGGTGATGTCGGCGTTCAGCCATTTTTCGGAAATGGCTTTCAGGGTGCCGTCGGCGCGCATGTCGGCCAGCGCCTGGTTCACCTCGGCCAGCAGCGCCTGTTGCTCGGGCTTTTTCACGAACGGAAAGGCGTTCTCCATGGTTTCAAAAGGCTTGCCCGCCAGCTGCAGCGGCAGGCCGGCTTCCTTGATCAGCTGGGCGGAGCCCACCCGGTCCATTACGAAGGCGTCAATCCGGCCCAGGGCCACGTCCTGTTCCAGGTTGGTTTCGTAGGTGATGATGTCGATCTCGTTATTGGTGTCGTGCTTGCGCATCAGCTGCTCGAAGTTGGAGCCCAGGTTGACCGCCACCTTCTTGCCCTTGAGATCCTCAAGGCCCTGAATGCTGTCATTGCCCTGCCGAACCACGATCTGCGCGCCGTCATACACATAGGGCTCGGCGAAGTCGTATTTCTCCTGGCGCTCGGGAGTAATGGTGATCTGGTTGGAAATGGTGTCGATGCGGCCGGTGTCGAGCATGCCGAACAGGCCGGAGAAGTTGGTGGTTACAAACTCCACGTCCCGCCCGATGCGCTTGCCGATCTCGTTCCATACATCCACTTCAAAGCCCTGCAGTTCATCCTGCTTGACGAAGGTGAAGGGAAAATAGCGGCCGGACATGCCCACCTTGACCGGATCGGCGGCCATGGCGGGGGTGACAAGGGTGGCGGACAGGGCCAAGGCGGCGCCCAGACGACGAAGGGATGCGAACATGGTAACTCTCCTTATTATGAACCCGGACGAAAACAACAGCGCCCGGCATCATTACAGCATAAATGACGGGGGTCTTTTTATACCAGCCGGGGCCATGAGGCCAGTTTTTTACAATTCAACAACCTGAAAAACGACCTGGGTGCGGCAAACGCCGAAAAAATGCGCCGCCCATGAGGTGAATACTTACTTCGGCAGGCCGCTCCCCCTTCTTCTCTGCCTGGGTCAGGATCGCCGGCATCGGCGTTGACCTGCCGGCCATCGGATCCTCTGTTCACCCGGCGGTATACAAAATGTGTGTAGCTTGTTTATAAGGTTGAGGATCCTGTGCATTGCGGTGTGGTTTATTCACATAAGTCAAGGATCATATTTTTCAGGATCGGCATGATCCGGCTAGAGATCCTGAAGTCGGGCAAGTAGAATGACGTCCCCCTTGATTGATCCCTTTTGTTTCAGGAGTTCGAATGAGCGCTATGCTTTGGCAGCAGTGTCTTGCCCGGCTACAGGACGAATTGCCTTCCGCGGAATTCAGCATGTGGATCCGGCCGCTGCAGGCGGAGCAGGGCGACGACACCCTGACCCTGTTCGCCCCCAACCGTTTTGTGCTCGACTGGGTGCGTGACAAGTACCTGATCCGCATCAACGGTCTGCTGGGCGAGTTTTGCGGCAACCAGTGCCCCCAGCTCAAGTTCGAGGTGGGCAACAAGCGCGCCCAGGTGAACCTGATGGCCAGCAGCGCCAGCCCCAACGGCAGCAAGCCCCAGGCCCGGCCGCAGCTGGTGCCGTCCTGGAGCGAACAGGCGGACGACAGGCCGCAGATCAATCACAAGAGCAACATGAACACCAACTACACCTTTGACAACTTCGTTGAAGGTAAGTCGAACCAGCTGGCCCGGGCCGCCGCCCGTCAGGTGGCCGACAACCCGGGTGGCGCCTACAATCCGCTGTTTCTCTACGGCGGCACCGGCCTGGGCAAGACCCACCTGCTGCACGCGGTGGGCAACGGCATTCGCGAGCGCAAGGCCGATGCCCGGGTGATCTACATGCACTCCGAGCGCTTTGTGCAGGACATGGTGAAGGCGCTGCAGAACAACGCCATTGAAGAGTTCAAGCGCTATTACCGCAGCGTGGACGCCCTGCTGATCGACGACATTCAGTTTTTCGCCAACAAGGAGCGCTCCCAGGAGGAGTTTTTCCACACCTTCAATGCCTTGCTGGAAGGCAATCAGCAGATCATTCTGACCTCGGATCGTTACCCCAAGGAGATCGACGGGGTGGAGGATCGGCTCAAGTCCCGCTTTGGCTGGGGACTGACGGTGGCGATCGAACCCCCCGAGCTGGAAACCCGGGTGGCGATCCTGATGCGCAAGGCCGCCGAGAACAAGATCCACCTGCCCGACGAAGTGGCCTTCTTTATCGCCAAGCGCCTGCGCTCCAATGTGCGTGAGCTGGAAGGGGCGCTGAACCGGGTGATTGCCAACGCCAACTTTACCGGTCGCTCCATCAATATCGACTTTGTGCGCGAGGCGCTGCGGGACTTGCTGGCGCTGCAGGAAAAGCTGGTCACCATCGACAACATTCAGAAGACGGTGGCGGAGTATTACAAGATCAAGGTGGCGGATCTGCTGTCCAAGCGCCGCTCCCGCTCCGTGGCCCGGCCCCGCCAGCTGGCCATGGCCCTGGCCAAGGAGCTGACCAACCATTCATTGCCCGAGATCGGCGACGCCTTTGGCGGCCGGGATCACACTACCGTGCTGCATGCCTGCCGCAAAATTGGCCAGCTGCGGGAAGAGAGTCATGATATAAAGGAAGATTATTCCAACCTGATTCGAACCCTGTCTTCCTGATCGGAGAGCCCCATGCAGTTTACCATCAGCCGCGAAGCCCTGTTGCGCCCCCTGCAACTGGTATCCAGTGCCCTGGGAGGCCGGCCCAACCTGCCGATCCTCAACAATATTCTGCTGAGCGTCGGCGACGATGCCCTGTCGATGACCGGCACCGATACCGAGGTGGAAATGGTGGCCAGAGTGCCGCTGGAAGGGGCGGTGACCGCCGGCCGCACTACCGTGCCGGCGCGCAAGCTGCTGGATATCTGCCGGGGCCTGCCCGATGGCGCCGGGCTGACCTTCAGCCAGGAAGGGGATCGTCTGCTGCTGCGCTCCGGGCGCAGCCGCTTTAACCTGTCCACCCTGCCGGCGGAAGACTTTCCCAATATCGAGGAGTGGAGCTCGGAACTGGAATTCGACATCAACCAGCTGGCGCTGAAAAAGCTGATCGAGGCCACTCAGTTCTCCATGGCCATTCAGGATGTGCGTTATTACCTCAACGGCATGCTGTTTGAAACCGACGGCAACAGTCTGCGCACCGTGGCCACCGACGGCCACCGCCTGGCCACCTGTCAGCGCGAGCTGGAGCAGGAACTGCCGGCCCAGCAGGTGATAGTGCCGCGCAAGGGCGTACTGGAACTGGGCAAGCTGCTGGAGCACGAGGATCAGGACGTGCGCCTGCAGGTGGGCAAGAACAATCTGCGTGCCGTGACCCAGGGGTTTATTTTCACCTCCAAGCTGGTGGACGGCCGCTTTCCCGATTACCGCCGGGTGCTGCCCCGGGAGAGTGACAAGACCCTGATCTGCGATCGGGAAGGGCTCAAGCAGGCCTTTACCCGGGCGGCGATCCTGTCCAACGAAAAATTCCGCGGCGTGCGCCTCAACCTGCAGCAGCAGACCCTGAAGATCACGGCCAACAACCCGGAGCAGGAAGAGGCGGAAGAGGTGCTGGATGTCAACTACCAGGGCAGTGACCTGGAGATTGGCTTTAACGTCTCCTATGTGCTCGACGTGCTGGGCACCCTCAAGTCGGAGCAGGTCAAAATCAGCCTGAAGGACGCCAGCAGCAGTGGCCTGATCGAAGCCGAAGACAACGGCGATGCCCTCTACGTGGTGATGCCCATGCGGCTGTAACATGGCCCTGCTCAACCTTCAGCTCAAAGACTTTCGCAATATTCGCCATGGCCGGCTGGTGCCGGCCTCAGGCATCAATGTGCTGGCCGGGCCCAATGGCAGCGGCAAGACCAGCATTCTGGAAGCCATTCACTATCTCGGCGTTGGCCGCTCTTTTCGCACTCATCTCACCGGCCGGGTGATCCAGCAGGGTGAGCCGGCCTTTACCCTGTTTGCCCGGGTGCAGCAAAGTGAGGGTGAGGGCCTGCCGGTGGGTCTGTCCAAAACCCGGAGTGGCGACACCCGGCTCAAGGTGGCGGGGCGCCAGGCCGAGCGCCTGGCCGATCTCGCCCATATTCTGCCCATTCAGTTGATCCACCCGGAAGGGTATAATCTTCTGACCGGCGGACCCAAATTGCGGCGGGCCTATCTGGACTGGGGGCTGTTTTATTCCCGGCCGGAATTTTTTGCCGCCTGGGGGCGCTACCGGCGCCTGCTCAAGCAGCGCAACGCCCTGCTGCGGCAGCTGCGGCCCTGGCGGGAGCTGGGCTACTGGGATCCGCAGCTGGTGGCGGCGGGCGAGGCGCTGAGTGCCCACCGCCAGGACTATGCCGACGCCATTGCCCCGGTGATTGCGGCCATGGCCGCCGACTTTTTGCCGGAATTCGAGTTCAGCTTTGATTTTTTTCGGGGCTGGGACCGGCAGACCGGCCTGGCCACGGTGCTGGAGCAGGGCTTTGAGCGGGACGCCAGCCTGGGCTACACCCAGGCGGGGCCGCATAAGGCCGAGATAAGAATAAAGGCCCGGGGCATGCCGGTGCAGGATTTGCTGTCGCGCGGCCAGCTCAAGCTGCTGGTGTGCGCCATGCGTCTGGCCCAGGGGCTGTATTTAAAGCAGCAGTCCGGACAGGACTGTATTTTTTTGATCGACGACTTTGCGTCCGAGCTGGACCAACACAAGCGGGGATTGCTGGCGGCACGGCTGAAGGAGCTGCAGGCCCAGGTGTTTATCTCCGCCATCGACATTAACCAGCTCGGTGACATGATCACACGGGATAACAGTAAGCTGTTTCACGTGAAACAGGGTGAAATCACCGAAACCCAGGAGTGCAAGCAAGCCAATGAGTGAACACACTTACGACTCTTCGAGTATCAAGGTATTGAAAGGTCTGGATGCGGTCCGCAAGCGTCCGGGCATGTATATCGGCGACACGGATGATGGCACTGGCCTGCACCACATGGTGTTTGAGGTGGTGGACAACTCGATCGACGAGGCCCTGGCCGGCCACTGTAAAGATATCGTCGTGACCATTCATGCCGACGGCTCGGTGTCGGTGTCCGATGACGGCCGGGGCATTCCGGTAGACATTCACGAAGAGGAAGGTCGCTCCGCCGCCGAGGTGATCCTCACCGTGCTGCATGCCGGCGGCAAGTTTGACGACAACTCCTACAAGGTCTCCGGCGGTCTGCACGGGGTGGGGGTGTCGGTGGTCAACGCCCTGTCGGAAAAGCTGCAGCTCACCATCTGGCGCCACGGCAAGGTGCATGAGCAAACCTACCGTCACGGCGAGCCCCTGGCTCCCCTGGCGGCGGTGGGAGAAACCACTCGTTCCGGCACCCAGATCCGGTTCTGGCCCAGTGCCGAGACCTTTACCGACACCAATTTCCATTACGACATTCTGGCCAAGCGCCTGCGCGAGCTGTCGTTCCTCAACTCCGGCGTATCCATCAAGCTGCTGGACGAGCGTGATGGCAAGGAAGTGCACTTTCAGTACGAGGGTGGCATTCAGGCCTTTGTGGAATACCTGAACCGCAACAAGACGCCGATCCATCCCAAGGCGTTTCACTTCACCACAGAGCGGGAAGACGGCATTTCGGTGGAGGTGTCCATGCAGTGGAACGACTCCTATCAGGAGAATATCTTCTGCTTTACCAACAACATTCCCCAGCGCGATGGCGGTACTCACCTGGCCGGTTTCCGGGCGGCGCTGACCCGTACCCTGAACGGCTACATGGACAAGGAAGGTTTCAGCAAGAAGGCCAAGACCTCCGCCTCCGGTGACGACGCCCGGGAAGGCCTGACCGCGGTGATTTCGGTCAAGGTGCCGGATCCCAAGTTCTCGTCCCAGACCAAGGACAAGCTGGTGTCTTCCGAGGTGAAAACCGCGGTGGAGCAGGCCATGGCCGAGCGTCTGCAGGAATTCCTGCTGGAAAACCCCAACGACGCCAAGATCGTGGTCAACAAGATCATCGATGCGGCCCGGGCCCGGGAAGCGGCGCGCAAGGCGCGGGAAATGACCCGCCGCAAGGGTGCGCTGGATCTGGCCGGTCTGCCCGGCAAGCTGGCCGACTGCCAGGAGAAGGATCCGGCGCTGTCCGAACTCTACATAGTGGAGGGTGACTCGGCGGGCGGCTCCGCCAAGCAGGGTCGTAACCGCAAGTATCAGGCCATTCTGCCGCTCAAGGGCAAGATCCTGAACGTGGAAAAGGCTCGTTTTGACAAGATGCTGTCGTCTCAGGAAGTGGCCACCCTGATCACCGCCCTGGGCTGTGGCATCGGCCGGGACGAGTACAACCCCGACAAGATGCGCTATCACCACATCATCATCATGACCGATGCGGACGTGGACGGTGCTCACATTCGTACCCTGCTGCTGACCTTCTTCTACCGGCAGATGCCGGAGATCATCGAGCGTGGCTACGTCTATATTGCCCAGCCGCCGCTGTACAAGGTGAAGAAGGGCAAGCAGGAGCAGTACCTGAAGGACGAGCCGGCCATGCTGCAGTACCAGACCAGCCTGGCGCTGGACGGCGCCACCCTGCACGTGAACGAGTCGGCCCCGGCCATCGGTGGCGAGCAGCTGGAGAAGCTGGTGAACGACTATCGCAAGGTGCAGGAGCTGATTGTGCGGCTGTCGCGCCGGGCGCCGGAAGTGGTGCTGAACGAGCTGATTTACCAGCCCGAGCTGAGTCTGGAAGCCCTGACCGATCAGGCTCGAGTGAACGCCTGGATTGAGGCCATCAATCAGTCTCTGGAAAACAGCAATACCAATGGTACCCAATACCTGCTGGATGCGGTGTTCTCGGAAGAGCGCAACTGCTATCTGCCGCGGGTGAAGGTGCGTCAGCACGGCATCGAGCGCGAGTTCCCGATCAGTTACGACTTCTTTGCTTCCGGCGAATACCGCAGCATTGTGGAGCTGGGCAAGGGCATCGCCAACCTGATCGAGGAGGGCGGTTACGTCAAGCGCGGTGAGAAGACCAAGGCCGTGGACAGCTTTGCCGAGGCCCTGGAGTGGCTGATGAACGAGAGCAAGCGCGGCCTCTATGTGCAGCGCTACAAGGGGCTGGGCGAGATGAATCCGGAGCAGCTGTGGGAAACCACCATGGATCCGGAAACCCGCCGCATGCTGCGGGTGACCATCGAGGACGCCGTGGCCGCCGATCAGCTGTTCTCCACCCTGATGGGCGATCACGTGGAGCCGCGCCGCGACTTTATCGAGACCAATGCCCTCAAGGTGGCCAACCTGGATATCTGATAACGGGTTTGTGCACCCTGACCAAAGGCAGCCTGCGGGCTGCCTTTTTTATTGGTTGTCGACTCGCTCCAGCCGGGCAATCAGGGCGACCTTGCCGCCGATAAAACGGGCCTGCACTAGACTGGAATAAGTCAGATGCAACGATAAGGGGAGCACCATGAGCAACCACAGCCGCAAGTATTCCAGCCGGGTGGTGGACGGGCTCGAACGAGCGCCGGCCCGGGCCATGCTGCGGGCCACCGGCTTTACCGACGACGACTTTCATAAGCCTCAGGTAGGCATAGCGTCCACCTGGAGTAATCTGACTCCCTGTAACATGCATATCAACGGTCTGGCGGAAGCCGCGGCACGCGGGGCTGACGGCGCTGGTGGCAAGAGTATTATCTTTAACACCATCACCATTTCCGACGGCATCGCCAACGGCACCGAGGGCATGAAATATTCCCTGGTGTCCCGGGAGATCATCGCCGACTCCATCGAGGCAGTGGCCGGCTGCGAGGGCTTTGACGGCCTGGTGGCCATTGGCGGCTGCGACAAGAACATGCCCGGTTGCCTGATTGGTCTGGCCCGGCTCAACCGGCCGGCGGTGTTCGTGTATGGCGGCACCATAGCGCCCGGGGACAATCACACCGACATTATTTCGGTGTTCGAGGCGGTGGGCGCCCATGCCAAGGGCGACATGAGCGCCATTGAGGTAAAGCAGATTGAAGATACCGCCATTCCCGGCCCGGGCTCCTGCGGCGGCATGTATACCGCCAACACCATGGCCTCGGCCATTGAGGTGATGGGCATGAGCCTGCCGGGCAGCTCGGCCCAGAACGCCACTTCCGACACCAAGCTGAAAGACTGCCAGCGGGCCGGTGCGACTGTGCTGCAACTGCTCAAACGCAACATTCGCCCGTCCGACATCATGACCAAACCCGCCTTTGAAAACGCCATTACCTTGGTGATTGCTCTTGGAGGGTCTACCAATGCGGTGCTGCACCTGCTGGCCATGGCCCATGCGGTGGGGGTGGAGCTGACCCTGGACGACTTTACCCGCATTGGCAAGCGGGTGCCGGTGCTGGCGGATCTGCGCCCCAGCGGCCATTACATGATGTCGGAGCTGGTGGACATCGGCGGCATACTGCCGCTGATGAAAATGCTGCTCGACGCCGGGCTGCTGCATGGCGACTGTCTGACGGTGACCGGCAAAACCCTGGCCGAGAACCTGGCCGGGGTCAAACCTTACCCCGACGGCCAGAACATCATTCGCCCCCTCAATAATCCCATCAAGCCCGACAGCCATCTGCGCATTCTTTATGGCAATCTCGCCCCCGGCGGTGCCGTGGCCAAAATCACCGGCAAGGAAGGCCTGAGCTTTACCGGCCCGGCCCGGGTGTTTGACTCGGAAGAGGAAACCCTGGCGTGCATTCTCGATGGTACGGTACAAAAGGGTGATGTGGTGGTGATCCGCTATGAAGGCCCCAGGGGAGGGCCGGGCATGCGGGAAATGCTGAGTCCCACCTCGGCCATCATGGGCCGGGGGCTGGGCAAGGGGGTGGCGCTGATCACCGACGGCCGTTTTTCCGGTGGCAGCCATGGTTTTGTGGTGGGCCATGTCACTCCGGAAGCCCGCCAGGGCGGTCCGCTGGCCATTGTGGAAGACGGCGATATCATCACCATAGACGCCGAGCACAACCGGCTGGAGATGGAGCTGACCGACAGCGTGATCGCCGAACGGCTGGCCCGCTGGCAGCCCCCCGAGCCCCGCTATCGCCGGGGCGTGCTGGCCAAGTATGCCCGCACCGTGGGCTCGGCGTCTCACGGTGCGGTCACCGATGGTCACGAGGAGGGACACTAAGCGGGCAAAAAATCATCGAGTTACCGCTTGAAAGCGTAAAAGTCCGTCCCTATATCTGTTAGTGAACAAGGCGGGTTGCTCGGTTGAGGGCCCGCACCGCCCGTCCGGTTGGAGGGCAAATCCATATCGCTCACAGGAGGATAGATTTATGTCACGCTTCGATTTTTCACCCCTGTACCGCTCCGCCATCGGCTTTGATCGCCTGGCGTCACTGATGGAAAACGCCGCCAGCAATGGCAGCAACGGCAACAGCGGTTATCCCCCCTACAATATTGAGCTGCTCAGCGAGAATCAGTACCGCATTTCCATGGCGGTGGCCGGCTTCGCCCGGAATGAGCTGGAAATCACCAGCCATGAAAACACCCTGACCGTGAAGGGGCACAAGACTCCCGAGCAGCAGAGCCGCAATTATCTGTATCAGGGCATTGCCGAGCGTGGCTTTGAGCGACGTTTTCAGCTGGCCGATCACATAAAAGTGACCGGCGCCGATCTGGAAAACGGCCTGCTGCACATCGACCTGGTGCGGGAAGTGCCGGAAGCCGCCAAGCCGAGAACCATCAGCATCGGCTGACAGCAAGACCGCTTGTTACAACACCATTAACCTATTGCTTGCGATTGGAGGATAGGATTATGAGTCGTTTTGATTTGAGCCCCCTGTACCGTTCCGCCATTGGGTTTGATCGTCTGGTGGGCGATCTGGAGCACCTGCTGCATGGCAAGAGCAGTGAGCAGCCACCCTACAACATTGAAAAGCAGGACGATGATCGCTATCTGATCACGGTGGCGGTGGCCGGCTTCGCCGAGCCGGAGCTGGAACTGTCGGTGGAGCAGAATACCCTGCTGGTGAAGGGCAAGCGAGAACAGCCTGCCGAAGAGCGCCGCTATCTGTATCAGGGCATCAGCGAAGGGAACTTTGAACTCAAGTTCCGGCTGGCGGATCACGTGCAGGTAAAAGACGCCAAACTGGAGCACGGCTTGCTGCGTATCAGCCTGCTGCGGGAAGTGCCGGAAGCGCTCAAGCCACGCCGTATTGAAATTGGCGAAGGGCGCACCCTGGAGCACAAGAGCGAATAACCTGCAGTCCGAAAACAACAACGCCGGCGGAAGCCGGCGTTGTTGTATGTGAGGGAGGTGAAGCGAAGCCGCAGCAGGGTTACCTCCACCGACACGCTGCGAGCCCATCCCTGGGGCGCTCGGCACATGCCGTCCCTGGCATGTGACGGTCGGTTACGGCAATCCCTGCTGCAGCTTCGAGCAACATTGGTGTTGTCTGCATGAAGCCAGTACGTAGGTTGGGATGAGTTTACGAATCCCAACACTTTGCCGACAGCTTTATGTTGGGATTCGCTGCGCTCATCGCCAACCTACGCCATAAGCCCATTTCAGTTTTGGCTCTCGCCGTAAATCGCCAGCACTTCCTTCGCCAGGATTTCGATGCCGGCTTTGACGTCCGCTTCCGGCTGGGCGTAGTTGAGGCGAATGCATTGCTTGCTGTGGGCCCAGTCGCCGTCTTCGATACCGGGGAAGAAGTAGTGCCCCGGCACCACCAGCAGGCCTTTTTGCTTGAGGCGCTGATACAGCTCCTGGCAGTGTACCGGCAAATCCTCAAACCACAGCCACAGAAACAGCGCGCCTTCTGGTTTGTGAATATGGAACTGGGGCAGGGGAATGGCCTGTTGCAGCCATTCTACTGCCTGTTGCGCCTTGGCCTGGTAGAAGGGTTTGATAACGTCGTTGCTCAGGCGAATGATGTCACCATTCTGAATCATCGGCAGGGTCAGGGCCGGGCCCATGCTGCCCGGCGCCAGGTTGACGATGCCGCTGATGTTGGTGATGGCCTGCACTATGGTGGGGTTGGCGATTACAATGCCGCAGCGCACCCCGGGCAGGCCCAGCTTGGACAGGCTCATGCACAGTATGGTGTTGTCGTTCCAGAACGGCGTGGCGTTGCTGAAAATGATATTGGGAAAGGGCGTACCGTAGGCATTGTCGATCAGCAACGGAATGCCCTTGTCTTGAGCAATCTGATCCAGGTGGCGAATTTCTTCGTCGGTGAGCACGTTGCCGGTGGGGTTGGTGGGGCGGGACACGCAGATAAGACCGATATCGTCGCCCACTTCCAGCCGGTCAAAGTCCACGTAATATTTGAACAAGCCATTGTCGAATCGGCGGATCTCCGGCTTGCAGGCCACAAAGTGGTCTTCGTCCAGAGCGCTGTCGCCATAGCCGATGTATTCCGGTGCCAGGGGGAACAGCACCTTCTTTTTGCGGCCATCCGGGAACTCCCCCGCCAGCAGGTTGAACAGATAAAAGAAGGCGGTCTGGCTGCCGTTGGTGAGGGCGATGTTTTCCGGACCCACCTGCCAGCCCAGCTCTTTGGAGAGCAGATCGGCCAGGGCGCGAATAAAGCTGTCCTTTCCTTGCGGGCCGTCGTAATTGGCAATGGCTTTCAGCAGATCTCCGGTTTTCAGCAGTTGCTGGGCCTGAGTATCCAGGTAGGCCATCACTTCGGGAATGGCGGCCGGGTTGCCGCCGCCCAGCATAATGGTGTTGGGGGCGGTGAGGCCCTGGTTGAGATCGTCCATCAGCTGAGTAATGCCGGAGTGACGGGTAAACTTCTGTCCGAAGGCTGAAAATTCCATGTTCGAGCTACCAATTGCGATACGGTTACCAAAGCTTCACGGTATCCGATATTGCCATGGGTGTCGACCGGACGAAGGTCGGTATGAACCCCCTGTTTCACGTGAAACAGGGGAAGAAGGATTAATAGGTATAGGTCTGGGTGGGGCGGACAAATTTTGAGGGTTTGGCTTCGTAGCTGACCTTCAATGCCAGTACCGTGCATTTCTCGTCCTGCTCCAGCAGCGGCGCCAGTTCACTGAGCAGGCGCTGGCGTTCCGGTGAGTTTTGCCAGTGTTCCCAGCTTTCTATGCTCTGCCAGTTGGAGATCACGTAGAAATGGTTGGGGTGGTGCACATCCCGGTAGGCATCGCCCTTGAGGAAGCCGGGGCGCTCGGTGATCTGCAGCATCAGGTTGCGAATGGTTTCCTGGTAAACGGTCTCCAGCCCTTCCGCCACGTGGCGTTCAATAATGACCTTGATCATCGGCATCGTCCTTGTGCGAGTTGAGTCACATTAAGTATTAACACAAATCCCGACATTATTGGTAAGACCAGGAAAACAAAAAGGCTGGGTGCAGGGGGGCCAGAGCCACAGCAGGGTTACCTTCACCTGCACGCTTCATTGATAGCCACTGTAAAAAGCCCCACAGATGCGGGGCTTTGAACAATTGCCTTGCTTGTCGGCTTATTGCAGCAGAGAAATGTCGGCTACCCGCAGGAACAGGTTGCGCAGCTGATTGAGCAGGGCCAGGCGGTTGAGGCGAATGGTGTCGTCCTCGGCCATCACCATCACCTGGTCAAAGAAGGCATCCACGCCCTCACGCAGGGACGCCAGCTCGGCCAGGGCCTTGCTGTAATCGCCGTCGGCAAACAGCGGTGCCAGGCGTTCGGTCAGTTCGGCGACCTGGCCGGCCAGTACCTTCTCGGCCTCGTCCTGCAGCAGGCTGGCATTTACCTCGGCGGGAATATCACCCTCGAACTTGGCCAGAATATTACCCACCCGTTTGTTGGCGGCGGCCAGAGCGGCGGCGGCCTCCAGCTCGCGGAAGGCGCTGACCGCTTTTACCCGGGCGTCGAAGTCGGCGGGGCGGGTGGGGCGGCGGGCCAGTACGGCCTGGATCACATCCACGCCGTAGCCCAGATCCTGATACCAGGAACGGAACCGGCCCAGCATGAACTCGAGCACGTCTTCGGCCACATTGTCGTTGGAGATCTTGTGGCCGTAGAGAGCCCGGGCCTGGTCGATCAGCATCAGCAGATCGAGGCGGTAGCCTTTCTCCACAATGATGCGCAGGGCGCCCAGGGCGGCGCGGCGCAGGGCAAAGGGATCCTTGTCGCCCTTGGGCGCCTGACCGATGCCGAAGATGCCTACCAGGGTGTCCAGCTTGTCGGCCAGGGCCACGGCGGCAGATACGTCCTGGCCGGGCAGAGAGTCACCGGCAAAGCGCGGCTGATACTGCTCCTTCAGCGCCAGGGCCACGGCTTCCGGCTCGCCGTCGTGACGGGCGTAGTGCATGCCCATCACACCCTGGGTGTCGGTGAATTCAAACACCATGTTGGTGACCAGGTCGCACTTGGACAGCAGGCCGGCACGCTCGGCCAGCGCCTGATCGGCACCGATGGCGGCCGCCACGTAGCTGGCCAGGGCGCTGATGCGCTCGGACTTTTCCTTTACCGTGCCCAGCTGCTGCTGGAACAGCACGTTGTCGAGCTGTTCCAGGCGGGACGCCAGGGTAGTCTTGCGGTCGGTGTTGAAGAAGAACTCGGCATCGGCCAGGCGCGGGCGTACCACTTTCTCGTTGCCCTGTACGATCTGGCTCGGGTCCTTCGACTCGATATTGGTGACGAAGATGAACTTCGGCAGCAGCTTGCCGTCGGTGTCGTACACCGGAAAGTATTTCTGGTCGCCCTTCATGGTATACACCAGGGCTTCGGCCGGCACCTTGAGGAATGCTTCCTCAAAGGACGCGGTCAGTACCACCGGCCATTCCACCAGCGAGGTGACTTCTTCCAGCAGGTCGTCGTCCAGATCGGCAATTCCCCCCACCACGGCGGCGGCGTCCTTGACGCCGGCTTCGATAATGGCCTTGCGGCGCTCGAAGTCGGCCAGCACCCGGCCGCGTTTTTCCAGTTGCTCCAGGTAATGGTCGGCGTGATCCAGCTGGAATTCCCGCTCGCCCATAAAGCGGTGGCCGCGAATGGTGCGGGCCGAGTCCACGCCCAGAATGGTGGCGGGCAGCAGTTGCTCACCCAGCAGCAGGGTAAGGGTATGTACCGGGCGAATAAACTGGGTGGCCTTGTCGCCCCAGCGCATGGCCTTGGGGATCGGCAGCCTGTTCAGGGCCTGCTCCACCATGGCGGGCAGCAGCTCGGCGGCGGCTTTGCCCTTAATATCGGCCACGTGTACCAGCCATTCGCCCTTGTCGGTTTTCAGGCGACCGGCCTGCTCCACACTGATGCCGTTACCACGGGCCCAGCCCTCAGCGGCCTTGGTGGGGTTGCCATCGGCGTCAAAGGCGGCCTGCACGGCGGGGCCGCGTTTTTCAATTTGCTTGTCGGGCTGGGCTTCGGCCAGGTGAGTGACCTGTACCGCCAGCCGGCGGGGGGCGGCGAACCAGCGAATGCTGTCAAAGGCCAGATCGGCACTATTGAGTTCGTTCTGCAGGTTGTCGGCAAAGGCCTGGCCCAGGCTGCGCAGGGCCTTGGGCGGCAGCTCTTCGGTACCGATTTCTACCAGGAAATTCTGTTCTGCCATGCCTTATCCTTCCTTCTTGCACATGGGGAAACCGAGGGCCTCGCGGGAGGCGTAATAGGCTTCGGCAACGGCCTTGGTCAGGGTGCGAATGCGCAATATGTAGCGCTGACGCTCGGTCACCGAAATAGCCTTGCGGGCATCCAGCAGGTTAAAGGCGTGACCGGCCTTGAGAATGCGCTCGTAGGCGGGCAGGGGCAGGGGCTTTTCCAGCTCCAGCAGTCGCTGGCACTCCTTCTCGCACTGCTCGAAAAAGCCGAACAGAAAGTCGACGTCGGCGTGCTCGAAGTTGTAAGTGGACTGCTCCACCTCGTTCTGGTGGAAGATGTCACCGTAGGTGGTCTTGCCCAGGGGGCCGTCGCACCACACCAGATCGTAGACCGAGTCGACGCCCTGAATGTACATGGCCAGACGCTCCAGGCCATAGGTGATCTCGCCGGTTACGGGTTTGCACTCCAGGCCGCCTACCTGCTGGAAGTAGGTGAACTGGGTGACTTCCATGCCGTTGAGCCAGACTTCCCAGCCCAGACCCCAGGCGCCGAGGGTGGGGTTTTCCCAGTTGTCTTCCACGAAGCGAATATCATGCACCTGAGGGTCCAGGCCCAGCGCCTCGAGCGAGCCCAGATACAGCTCCTGCAGGTTGTCGGGCGATGGCTTGATGATTACCTGAAACTGGTAATAGTGCTGCAGGCGGTTGGGGTTTTCGCCGTAACGGCCGTCGGTGGGACGGCGGGAAGGCTGTACGTAGGCGGCCGCCATGGGCTCGGGGCCGATGGCCCGCAGGCAGGTCATGGGGTGGGAGGTGCCGGCACCCACTTCCATGTCCAGCGGCTGCACCACGGTGCAGCCCTGGCGGGCCCAGTAATCCTGCAAAGTGAGGATCAGACCCTGAAAGGTATTGATATCGAATTTTTGCATGATGATAGCGCCTTGATATAGGTGCGTTTGCTGAGTGAAACTAGGTTACCGAGTATACCCGCTGACCCGGTGTGAATATAGGCTGAATTGGGGAGGAGCCATGGTGCCACGCTGTGCCTGGGTCAGTCAGGACCCGCGTTACATTCATTATCACGACAACGAATGGGGCGTGCCCGAGTACGACAGCCGGGCGCTGTTTGAGAAGCTGTGCCTCGACGGTCAGCAGGCGGGTCTGAGCTGGTTTACCATTCTTTGCAAGATCCCGGCCTACCGCGAGGCCTTTGCCGGCTTTGAGCCGAGCAAGATCAGCACCTTTACGCCACAGGATGTGGAGCGGTTGATGCAAAATGCCGGCATCGTGCGCAACCGGCGCAAGATTGAGGCCATTATCACCAATGCCCGCGCCTATTTGGCCATGGAGCGAGAAGGTATCGACTTCAGCCGCTGGCTGTGGGCATTTGTGGGGGGGCAGCCGGTCATCAATCACTGGGTCGAGGCCGCCACTGTGCCGGTGACCACGCCCGAGTCCGATGCCATGGCCCGGGCGCTGAAGAAGCGGGGGTTTGCCTTTGTGGGCAGCACCAGCTGTTACGCCTTTATGCAGGCCACCGGCATGGTGAACGATCATCTGCTGGGCTGCCATTGCCATCCCGAACACGTCAGCCGTTGACCACAAGCCCCAATCCGGACTTGGTTTAATGCATGACACAGGGCTATATTGTCGGTTACTTGTGCTTTTTGAACGGGATTTACCATGAAGAAGATTTGTCTGGCCGTGGCGGCGGCCCTGGCTCTTTCCGCCTGTACCACCAACCCCTACACCGGTGAGCGTCAGGCCTCCAAGGCGGCCATCGGCAGTGGCATTGGCGCCCTGGCCGGTGCCGTGATCGGCGGTGCCTCCGCCAGCTCCAGCGACCGTGAAAAAGGCATTCTGATCGGTGCCGCCAGCGGTGCGGCCCTGGGCGGCGGTGTGGGTTACTACATGGATGTGCAGGAAGCCAAGCTGCGGGATCGCATGCAGGGCACCGGCGTGAGTGTGACCCGCAATGGTGACCAGATCATTCTCAACATGCCCAGCAACGTCACCTTTGCGGTCGACAGCGCCGATATTTCCCCCAGTTTCTACAACACCCTGAGCGGCGTGGCCATGGTGCTGAAAGAGTACGACAAGACCTGGGTGAACGTAGTGGGTCACACCGACAACACCGGCTCTGCCAGCTATAACCAGGCGCTGTCCGAGCGTCGCGCCGCCGCCGTGGGTCAGTTCCTGATCAGCCAGGGTGCCGCCGCCAACCGCTTCAACATTCGCGGTGTGGGCTTTAACCAGCCTGTTGCCAGCAACGCCACCGAGCAGGGCCGGGCCCAGAACCGCCGGGTGGAGATTACCCTGAGCCCCATGGGTTAACCGACGATAGCCGCACATTGATGAAAAATGCCCGCCTATGCGGGCATTTTTTATTGCACCAGGGGCAGCAGTGCCATCCAGGCCGGCAGCACCGCCATGGCCAGCAGGGTTTGTCCGGTGATGATGGCGGCCATCAGCGGCGCGTTGCCGCCCATCTGCCGCGCCAGAATATAGGAGGAAGTGGCGGTGGGCAGGGCACTGAACAGCACCACCACCCCCAGCTCCACCGGAGCCAGGTTGATTGCCCGGCCGATCCCCGCTGCCAGTAGCGGAAACAGGCCGAACTTGATGGCGCAGGCCTGCCAGAAGGCGGCACCGGTGCCGCGCAGCGCCCTGGGCTGCAGTGCCACACCCACGGCAATCAGCCCCAGAGGCAGGGCCGCCTTGCCGGCCAGAGCCAGAGTATCCCGGCTCCAGCCGGGCAGGCCTATACCGCTGAGGTTGAGTGCGATGCCGGCGGCACAGGCGAGCAGCAGGGGATTACGGGTCAGTGCCTTGAGGGCACGCCATGGGCCGGGGGCCCCGTGGCGGTCACCGGCCACAAATATCAATACGCAGAGCATGTTGACCAGGGGCACCATCACCGCAATGGCCACGGCGGCAGCGGTGATGCCGGCCTCGCCATACAGGGCGGCGGCGCCGGCCAGGCCAACATAGGTGTTAAAGCGCAGTGCCCCCTGAAACACCGAACTGAACGAGGCCGGATCCGACCGGTGACGTTGCAGCCAGAGCAGGGCGGCCAGCAGCACCAGCAGGATGCTCAGCAGGCCGATCATGCCCCCAAAGGCCACCTGGCTGAAATCGGCCGTGGCCAGAGTGCTGATCAGCATGGCCGGAAACAGCAGAAAATAAATAAAACGCTCTGCCCCGGGCCAGAACTGATCGTCGGGAAAGTGCAACCGGCGCAGCACAACACCGGCCAGGATCAGCAGAAACAGGGGGCCTAGGGCATGAATCACGTCCAGCATGGGGGCTCCGGCACAACGAGGGGAGCCCAGCATAGCAGCTTGCCGGGGCGGGCGGCGTGCGCCCGCTCGCGGTTCAGTTACCTTTCTGGATCAGAAACTGGTAGGGCAGTTCGCTCACCTGGCTGGACAGCAGCCGGTGATCCATAAAGCGGCAGAAACTGGGAATGTCGCGGGTGGTGGACGGATCGTCGGCGGTGATCAGCAGGGTCTCGCCGGCGGCCATGGTGCGCACCTGTTTGCGCACCATCATCACCGGCTCCGGGCAGCGCAGGCCGGTGGCGTCGAGGTGATGGTGAGCATCGGAAAGAGAAACGGTCATATCGGTCAACCAGATGGTAAAAACCCGCCTATCTTAATGCTGCCGAAAAAATGGTCAACCCTAAATCAGTGAGGAGACAAGCGTGAGGGGGGAGGCGAAAACCGAACTTCGTCTCACCCTTTATGTCCCACGTCTCACGTTCTTTCAAATACGGTGGCGATACCCTGACCCATGCCGATGCACATGGTGGCCAGGCCCAGGGTGGCGTTTTGCTGCTCCATCAGATTAATCAGTGTGGTGCAGATACGCGCTCCCGAACAGCCCAGGGGGTGCCCCAGGGCGATGGCGCCGCCGTTAAGGTTGACCCTGTCGTCCATGGTGTCGAGCAGGTTCAGCTCCTTCAATACCGCCAGCGACTGGGCAGCAAAGGCCTCGTTCAGTTCAAACAGTTCAATGTCATCAAGAGTAAGTCCGGCACGTTGCAACACCTTGTGCACCGCCGGCACCGGGCCCATGCCCATGATGGACGGATCGCAGCCGGCCACCGCCATGGCGCGCACCCGGGCTCTGGGCCTGAGCCCAAGGGCGGTGGCCCGCTCGGCAGACATCACCAGCATGGCGGCGGCGCCGTCCGACAGTGCCGAGGCGCTGCCGGCGGTGACGGTGCCGCTGGCGGGGTCAAACACCGGGCGAAGGGCGGCCAGGGATTCCGGGCTGGTGTCGGGGCGAATGACCTCGTCGCTTTCCAGCAGAAACGGCGCACCGTCGGCGTCGTGACCGTGCGTGGCCAGAATTTCGTGACTGAAGCGGCCCTGCACCGTGGCATCATGGGCTTTCTGATGAGAACGCAGGGCAAAGGCGTCCTGCTGCGCACGGCTGATATGGTGCATTCTGGCCAGCATTTCCGCGGTCAGGCCCATCATGCCGGCGGCTCTGGCCACGTTCAGGGCCAGCCCGGGATGCAGGTCCACGCCGTGATCCATGGGCACATGGCCCATGTGTTCCACGCCGCCCACCACAAAGATATCGCCGTCGCCCACCATAATGGCGCGGGCGGCATCGTGCAGTGCCTGCATCGAGCTGCCACACAGCCGGTTGACGGTGACCGCGCTCACCGATTTGGGCAGGCCGGCCAGCAGGGCGGCGTTTCGGCCAATATTAAAGCCCTGTTCCAGGGTTTGCTGCACGCAGCCCCAGATGATGTCTTCAATGTCGCCGGCATTGATCGCCGGATTGCGGGCCAGCAGGCCCAGCATCAGGTGGGCCGACAGATCCTCGGCGCGCACATGGCGAAAGGCGCCGCCCTTTGAGCGGCCCATGGGGGTGCGAATGCAGTCCACAATAACCACGTCTTTCATGCTCTGTCTCCTGCCGCCAGTCAGTAAAAGGTGTCACCGCTTTGTGCCATGTGGCGCAGCCGGTCGCTGACCTGATAAAGCGGGCCGAGGTGGGCGTGGCGATCCGCCATGGTCAGGTATTCGTTCAGGCCAATGGTATCCAGCCAACGGAACACGCCGCCGCGAAAGGGTGGAAAGCCCAGACCGTAGACCAGCGCCATGTCGGCTTCGGCAGGAGAGGCGATAATGCCTTCCTCCAGGCAGCGCACCACCTCGTTGACCATGGGCACCATGATACGGGCAATAATATCGTCGGCTTCAAAAGGGTGGGGCTCACCAAACGCTTGTTTTAGCAGAGTTTGCCCTTGTTCGTTGGTGGTTTTTTGCAACCGGCCTTTTTTGTCCGGCTGCCAGGCATAAAAGCCAGCACCGCTTTTTTGCCCCAGACGACCCTGCTCAAACATAAGGTCGATGGCGGTGTGGCCGTGCTGGCGCATGCGCTCGGGAAAGCCCTCGGCCATCACGGTGGCGGCATGGTGGGCGGTGTCCATGCCCACCACGTCCAGCAGCCGGGCCGGGCCCATGGGCCAGCCAAAGTTTTGTTCCATGACCCGGTCGATTTCAACAAAATCGGCACCGTCGGCCAGCAGCCGGTTAAAGCCAAAAAAGTAGGGGAACAGCACCCGGTTAACAAAAAAGCCGGGACAGTCGTTCACCACAATCGGGGTTTTGCCCATGGCCGCGGCGCAGGCCACCACCCGGTTTAGGGTGGCCTCGCTGGTGTGCTCGCCACGAATGACTTCCACCAGGGGCATGCGGTGCACCGGATTGAAAAAGTGCATGCCGCAGAATTGCTCGGGGCGCTTAAGGTTTTTCGCCAGAGTGGAGATGGGAATGGTGGAGGTATTGGAGGCGATCACCGTATGCTCACCGACCTTGTGCTCCGCCTCGGCCAGCACCCGCACCTTGATGGCGGGGTTTTCCACCACGGCTTCCACCACCAGATCCACCCCGGCCAGTTCGTCATCACTCAGGGTGGGACGAATGCTGGACAGCACTTCGGCCAGACGGGGACCGTCGATCTTGCCCCGCTCCAGCTGCCGGTTGAGCCGCTTGCCGGCCTCAGCCATGCCCAGGGCCAGAGCCTTGTTGTTAATGTCTTTCATCACCGCCGGAATGCCCTTCACCGCCGCCTGACAGGCGATGCCGCCGCCCATGATGCCGGCGCCCAGTACCGCCAGCCGCGTTACCGGGGGGGCGGTGCTGGCCGCCTGTTTGGCCTTGCTCTTCACCACCTGATCATTGAGAAAAATGCCCACCAGTGCATGTGCCGCCGGTGTGCGGGTGAGCTTGATAAAGTTGTTCTGCTCCACTCGCAGGGCGTCGTCACGGCTCATGCCGGCGGTGCTTTCCATGGTCGTTACCGCCATCATGGGCGCCGGATAATGGCGCCCGGCCCTGGCCGCCACCATGCCCTTGGCGGTGGTAAAGCTCATGGCGGCCTCCGTTTCGCTCAGAGTCAGGGGCGTGGTTTTTTGCCGGCGGCGGGCCAGCCAGTCGTGCTCCTTTACCTGTTGCAGCAGGCGCTGGCCGGCATCATGAAGTTTGTCGGTGCTTACTATGCCGTCCAGCAGACCCAGACGCAGGCAGTCGTCGGCGCCGTGATCCTTGCCTGTGGTGATCCATTCCATGGCGTTATCGGCACCCAGCAGCCGGGGCAGTCGTACTGTGCCGCCAAAGCCGGGCATGATGCCCAGCCTGGTTTCCGGCAGGCCAATGCGGGCACTGGCATCGCCCAGGCGAAAGTCGGTGGCCAGAATACACTCGCAGCCGCCGCCCAGGGCATGGCCGCGCACCAGGCTTAAAGTGGGAAAGGACAGATCCTCAATGCGGTTGAAAAGGGTGTTGGCCCGGCTCAGCCAGCCGGCCAGCTCGGCCTCGGGCAGGTCGAACTTGTGGAGAAACTCGGTGATGTCGGCACCCACAATAAAGGCCTCCTTGGCGCTGGTCAGCATCAGGCCTTTTACTCCGGCGGTTTGCTCCAGCGCCGCAACGGCCGCTTCCAGCGACAGCAGGGTGTGGCTGTCCAGCTTGTTGACGCTGCCGGGAGCGTGAAAGCACAGCTCGGCGATACCGTTATCCATAAGGGTGACCGAAAGGGTTTCACCTTGGTAGATCATACACATGTCTCCTTGCATTCCCCGGTGCGGCGCCCTGTACAAGCGGCTGCGATGAAATCACTATGGACAGTAAACAGGCACTTTTCAACGTGCTTTAAAACATGTGTTTAAAAGCAAACTGCGTGATCCTGGCTCGGCGTGGCGAGCGGGCAGCTGTGCTATCATGGCCGGCCTTATTGCACATGTACCGGCCTGAACTGCGCCGGCAAGAACCGTTCAGGGACGATTCATGACCCCTTCTCCTTATCTGGTTCCGGCGGCTTCCGTGGTGTGGGAGCAGGAAATCAAAAAGAGTCGCTTTATTGCCTGCCTGGCCCACACGCCCAATGCAGAGGCGGCCAGGGCCTTTATAGAACGATTGCGCAGCGAATATCCCGGGGCGGGGCATCATTGTTCGGCCTTTATTGCGGGCGCACCGAACGATTCTCAGGCGCTGGGCTTCAGTGATGACGGCGAGCCGTCAGGCACCGCCGGCAAGCCCATGCTGGCCGTGCTGCAGGGGGCGGGCATTGGTGAAATCACCGCCGTGGTGGTGCGCTACTTCGGCGGCATCAAGCTCGGCACCGGTGGCTTGGTGCGGGCCTATGGCAGCTCGGTAAACGGCGCCCTGGCGGAGCTGACCACGGTGGAAAAGGTCATTGAAGGACGACTGGCGCTGGCTGCCGACTACAGCGATATGGCCCAGCTGGAGAGCCTGCTGGCGCAAAGCGGTGCTCAGTGGGAGCAGGTCGATTACGGCGCGGCGGTCAGTGGCGTGTTGCGGGTCGATACTCGGCTGCTCGACGGTCTGGCCCGGCAGATTAAAGACAGAACTCAGGGAAGGGTTATCGCACGCCCGCTCACCGATTGACACTCGAGCTTTGGAACAAGCATGCATATTCGCTCCATTATTCGCATTGTAGGCATTCTGGTTGCCCTGTTCAGCGTCACCATGCTGGCGCCGGCGCTGGTGGCCTACATCTACCGGGACGGTGCCGGTCTCGACTTTTTCAGTGCCTTTGTGATTTGTCTGGTGCTGGGGCTGGTGCTGTGGTTTCCCAACCGCACTCACCACAAGGATCTGCGGGCCAAGGAAGGTTTTTTAATTGTGGTACTGTTCTGGACCGTGCTGGGCAGTGTGGGGGCCATCCCCTTTCTGCTCAGTGAGGTGCCGGCCATGACGGTGGCCGAGGCGTTTTTCGAGTCCTTTTCAGGGCTGACCACCACCGGAGCCACCGTGATCAGCGGCCTCGACACCCTGCCCAAGGCTATTCTGTTTTACCGGCAGATGCTGCAGTGGCTGGGGGGCATGGGCATTATCGTGCTGGCGGTGGC
>NZ_CP118224.1:3055000-3227500 GCF_030849025.1 Oceanimonas pelagia | reverse complement strand
CTATTTAGGTAGCGCCTCGGACGAATACTACTGGGGGTAGAGCACTGTTTGGGCTAGGGGGTCATCCCGACTTACCAACCCCATGCAAACTCCGAATACCAGTAAGTACTATCCGGGAGACACACGGCGGGTGCTAACGTCCGTCGTGAAGAGGGAAACAACCCAGACCGCCGGCTAAGGTCCCCAAGTTCTGATTAAGTGGGAAACGAGGTGGGAAGGCTCAGACAGCCAGGATGTTGGCTTAGAAGCAGCCATCATTTAAAGAAAGCGTAATAGCTCACTGGTCGAGTCGGCCTGCGCGGAAGATGTAACGGGGCTAAAATCAGGCACCGAAGCCGCGGATTCACGCTATGCGTGAGTGGTAGGGGAGCGTTCTGTAAGTCTGCGAAGGTGTGTCGTGAGGCATGCTGGAGATATCAGAAGTGCGAATGCTGACATGAGTAACGATAAAGGGGGTGAAAAACCTCCTCGCCGGAAGACCAAGGGTTCCTGTCCAACGTTAATCGGGGCAGGGTGAGTCGGCCCCTAAGGCGAGGCCGAAAGGCGTAGTCGATGGGAAACGGGTTAATATTCCCGTACTGACACACATTGCGATGGGGGGACGGAGAAGGCTAGATGGGCCAGGCGTTGGTTGTCCTGGTGAAAGGGAGTAGGTGGTGACTTTAGGCAAATCCGGAGTCACAACGCTGAGACCCGAGACGAAGGTACTACGGTACCGAAGTCATTGATGCCCTGCTTCCAGGAAAAGCCTCTAAGCTTCAGATGTGTGTGAACCGTACCCCAAACCGACACAGGTGGTCGGGTAGAGAATACCAAGGCGCTTGAGAGAACTCGGGTGAAGGAACTAGGCAAAATAGTACCGTAACTTCGGGAGAAGGTACGCTGGAGCGGGTGAAGTCCTTCGCGGATGGAGCCTGAGCCAGTCGCAGTGACCAGGTGGCTGGGACTGTTTATCAAAAACACAGCACTGTGCTAACTCGCAAGAGGACGTATACGGTGTGACACCTGCCCGGTGCCGGAAGGTTAATTGATGGGGTTAGCCGCAAGGTGAAGCTCTTGATCGAAGCCCCGGTAAACGGCGGCCGTAACTATAACGGTCCTAAGGTAGCGAAATTCCTTGTCGGGTAAGTTCCGACCTGCACGAATGGTGTAACCATGGCCACGCTGTCTCCACCCGAGACTCAGTGAAATTGAAATCGCCGTGAAGATGCGGTGTACCCGCGGCTAGACGGAAAGACCCCGTGAACCTTTACTATAGCTTGGCACTGAACATTGACCCTACATGTGTAGGATAGGTGGGAGGCTGTGAAGCGGTGACGCCAGTTGCCGTGGAGCCATCCTTGAAATACCACCCTTGTATGTTTGATGTTCTAACTTGGCCCCGTTATCCGGGGTGAGGACAGTGCCTGGTGGGTAGTTTGACTGGGGCGGTCTCCTCCCAAAGCGTAACGGAGGAGCACGAAGGTTGGCTAAGTACGGTCGGACATCGTACGGTTAGTGCAATGGCATAAGCCAGCTTAACTGCGAGACAGACACGTCGAGCAGGTGCGAAAGCAGGTCATAGTGATCCGGTGGTTCTGAATGGAAGGGCCATCGCTCAACGGATAAAAGGTACTCCGGGGATAACAGGCTGATACCGCCCAAGAGTTCATATCGACGGCGGTGTTTGGCACCTCGATGTCGGCTCATCACATCCTGGGGCTGAAGTCGGTCCCAAGGGTATGGCTGTTCGCCATTTAAAGTGGTACGCGAGCTGGGTTCAGAACGTCGTGAGACAGTTCGGTCCCTATCTGCCGTGGGCGTTGGATGATTGAGAGGGGCTGCTCCTAGTACGAGAGGACCGGAGTGGACGAACCTCTGGTGTTCGGGTTGTCACGCCAGTGGCACTGCCCGGTAGCTAAGTTCGGAATCGATAACCGCTGAAAGCATCTAAGTGGGAAGCGAGCCTCGAGATGAGTCATCCCCAGAGCTTCGAGCTCTCTAAAGGGCCGTCCGAGACCAGGACGTTGATAGGCAGGGTGTGGAAGCGCTGTGAGGCGTGCAGCTAACCTGTACTAATGACCCGTGCGGCTTAACCATACAACACCCAAGAAGTGTGAGACCTTGCAGGTCGAGACTACAAACAGATTCATCGAAATAGTTTTTTCCGAATTAAGTTTTTATGCCTGGCGGCCATAGCGTTGTGGAACCACCTGACTCCATGCCGAACTCAGCAGTGAAACGCAACCGCGCCGATGATAGTGTGGCAGCTGCCATGTGAAAGTAGGTCACTGCCAGGCACCCAATACCGAAAAGCCCTTCACTGTTGTGAAGGGCTTTTTTCATTTCTCATTGTATCTGCCGGGCCTGCCATGCCGGACTTGACCCGGTATCTTGCTGCTGGAAGATCCTGACTTTCGTCAGGATGACCGTCTGAAAAATGATTAATCCGTTTGGTATAAACGGCACTTACGACCCTGACGCTTACTCATACGTCACTATCCAGCAGCAGCTTCAGCTCTACAATACCGTCTTCCAGTTGTGTTTTGGTTTTGAAGCCCAGCTTGCGGGCCAGAGTGACCATACCCCGGTTGGACGGCATGGTAATGCCACTCAGGCTGTTCAGGCCGCGTTGCCGGCCATAGCGAATGATCTTTTCCATCAGCATGCGACCGAGGCCCACGCCTTTGAGATCCGAGCGTACCAGTACCGCAAATTCGGCATCGTCGTTGTCGGGATCCGACATGGCGCGCACCACGCCCAGAATGTGGCCCTCTTCGGTCACCGCCACAAAGGCCATTTCCCGGTCGTAATCGATCTGGGTCATGTGGGCCAGCTCCTCATGGCCGATCACCACATCGGCAAAGAAGCGCTTGTAGCGGTCTTCGTCGGTGACATGGCCGACAAAGTCCTGATGAGCGGGCTCGTCTTCGGGCAGTATGGGTCTCAGGGTTACCGGTGTACCGTCTTTCAGCACGGTGCGCTCTTCCCATTCCCTCGGGTAGGGCCGAATCGCCAGCCGGGCCTGGCCGTCTCCCTCAAAGGGCGCCAGCTTCATGCTGACGTCCAGCGCGATCAGTTCACTGCCGGTGGCCAGCAGCGGATGAATGTCGAGGCTGATGATTTCCGGGTGGTCGATGATGAGATGCGACACCTGAGTCAGCACCCGGCACACCGCCATCATGTCCAGGGGGTGCTGGGAGCGGTTGGCGCGCACCTTGCCGCTCTTGAGCGCCTGGATCACCAGGTAACGGGCCAGGGTCATGTTCAGCGGCGGCAGGGCCACCGCGGCCTGCTCTTCCCCTTCCAGATCCACGCCGCCGTCACCCAGCAGGATCACCGGGCCAAACACCGGATCGGAACGCACTGCGATGTGCAGCTCCTGAGAACCGGCCCGGCGTGCCATGCGCTGCACCATCAGGCCGTGAATGCGGGCGCTGGGGTAGGTTTGCCGTACCCGGTCGAGCAGGGCATCGGCGGCCTGGGCCACCTCGGCTGCCGAGCGCAGGTTGAGCACCACACCCGACACTTCCGATTTGTGCACAATATCGGGTGAGCGCAGCTTGATCGCCACCGGATAACCGATTTGCTCCGCAATGTGCGCGGCCTCGGTGCCGTCGGTGGCGATCCAGGTGGGCAATACCTGAATGCCATAGGCCGCCATCAGCCGGCTTACCTCATGGGTGTCGAGCTGGTGCAGTCCTTCCTCAAAGGCCTGGCCAATCAGCTCGCGCACGGTGTCGCCGTCGTTGGGCATGTCGGAGATGGACTCCGGGGTTTCCATTAACTGCTTCTGGTTGCGGCGGTATTCCACCAGGTGCATAAAGGCCCCGGCGGCGCTTTCCGGGGTGCGGTAGGTGGGAATGCCGGCCTCGGTAAAGCAGCGCCGGGCTTCAAAGGCGCTGGTTTCCCCGGACCAGTTGGTGAGAATGTTGAAACGTCTGGCGCGGGGGTGAGTGCGAATCACCTCGATCAGCTCCCGGGCCACATGGGTGCTGTTCACGGTAGCCGAGGGTGCGTGCATGATCAGAATGGCATCGCAGTCGTCGCTGTCGAGCAATACCCGCAGGCTGGCTACGTAGCGCTCCACCGGCGCGTCACCGACGATGTCGATGGGATTGGTATGCGACCAGGACGGCGGCAGCACCCGGTCCAGCGCCGCATGGGTGGTCTCGGTCAGGCTGGCCAGCTTGCCGCCCCGGGCCAGCAGGGTGTCGATGGCGTTGATGGCCGGGCCGGCGCCATTAGTGAGCACCACCAGCCGCTCGCCGCGCAGGGTGTGGGAATGGTTGAGGGTTTCCACCGCCGCAAACAAATCGTGAGTATCGCGCACCCTGAGCATGCCGGCCCGGCGAATGGCAGCGTCGTAGGCGGCATCCATGCCCACGTCGCCACCGGTGTGAATATGGCCAAGCTGGGCGCCGATGCGGGTTTTGCCACTTTTTACCACCAACACCGCCTTGTTGCGGGACGCGGCCCGGGCCGCCGACATAAAGGCGCGGGCGTCCTGCACCGCGTCCATATACAGCAGAATGGATTGGGTGTGTCTGTCCCGGGCCAGGTAGTCAAGCAGCTGGGCGAAGTTGATGTCGCAGGCATCCCCCAGGGAGATAAAGTGGGAAAAGCCAATGTCGTTGTGCCGGGCCCAGTCCAGAATGGTGGCGCACACGGCAGAAGATTGCGACACAAAGGCGATGCGCCCTGGTTTGGCCGGAAACGGCGCAAAACTCACATTCAGGCCCAGGTGCGGCAGTATTACCCCCATGCTGTTGGGGCCCAGCAGGCGCATGCGGTGCTGCCGTGCGCTGGCCTTCATGCACTCGAGCTGGCCGTGGCTGGTGCCGGCGGCAAGAATAATGGCGGCCTTGCAACCCTTTTGGCCCAGTTGCTCGATGATGGTCGGGTTTTTGTCGGCCGGTGTGCAGATAATGGCCAGATCCGGCACGCGCGGCAGGCTGGCGATATCGGGGTAGGCCATCACCCCGGCCACCGCTTCGTATTTGGGGTTCACGGGCATGACCGGACCACTGAAGTTGCCGGCCAGCAGGTTCTTCATCACCAGCTTGCCGGCGCCGTTGTCCCGGTGCGAGGCACCGATCACGGCGATGCTGGCGGGCCTGAACAGGGCATCGAGTCCTTGCTGCGGCATGGCGTCTCCTCAAATACGAAGTATGGCGTAATGGCGGTATTTGAAGCATATTATCAGCCTGTGACTGTTTTTGTGCTGACTACCGGCAAAGCCGGCTGGAGACTGTGATGGAAGTCTGGTTGCTGTTTATTCCCGCCTGTCTGGCCCTTAATCTGACCCCCGGGCCCGATATCTTTTTCATTCTGTCTCAGGCGCTCGGGGGCCGGCAACGGGCCGGCATGCTGGCGGCACTGGGGCTGGGCGTATCCTACCTTGGCCATACCCTGCTGGCGGTGGTGGGTTTGTCGGCGCTGGTGTTGCAGTCCGCCACCGCCTTTACCCTGATCAAATACGCCGGCGCGGCCTATCTGCTCTACCTGGGCTGGACCAGCCTGCGTCACGCCAGCCGCCTGGCCTTGCCGGCGGCGGCCGACACTCAAAGCGACTGGCAAATCTTTCGCCGGGGGCTGACGGTGGGCATGCTCAACCCCAAGGTGGCGCTGTTTTTCCTCGCCTTCCTGCCTCAGTTCGTGACCAGTGATAGTGGTTCCGTGCCCTGGCAACTGCTGCAGCTGGGGCTGGTATTTACCCTGACCGCCACCCTGTGTAATGGTGCCTACGGCCTGCTGGGCCAGCGTCTGAAACACAGCCTGCAGGGCAGAGCGCGTTTTTCCGTGTACCTGGGCCGCATCTCGGGCGGGCTCATGATGGCGTTGGGTGCGCGGCTGGCCCTGACCCGGCAATAAGCGGTCGAGGCCGCCGATGGCATGGGGTAAACTGGAGCCAGTTCACCCCATGCAAGGATTACCCATGTCATTTCCGACCATAGAGGATTACGTCGGCAACACGCCCCTGGTGCGGCTACAGCGCATGGCCGAGCACACCAACAGCCAAGTGCTGGTCAAGCTGGAAGGCAACAACCCCGCCGGCTCGGTGAAGGACAGGCCCGCCCTGAACATGATTCGGCAGGCGGAGCTGCGCGGTACCATTAAACACGGCGACACCTTGATAGAAGCCACCAGTGGCAACACCGGCATTGCCCTGGCCATGGCCGCCGCCATCAAGGGCTATAAAATGGTGCTGATCATGCCCGACAATTCCACCGAAGAGCGCAAGGCCTCCATGCGCGCCTATGGTGCCGAGCTGATCCTGGTGAGCAAGGAGGAAGGCATGGAAGGCGCCCGGGATTTGGCCGACAGCATGGCCGCCGCCGGCAAGGGCGTGATCCTCGATCAGTTCAACAACCCCGATAACCCGCAGGCGCACCTGCTGAGTACGGGCCCGGAAATCTGGCAGCAAAGCGAAGGCCGCATTACCCACTTCGTATCGAGCATGGGCACCACAGGCACCATTATGGGCGTGTCCGAGTACCTGAAAGGCCAGAACCCGGAGGTGCAGATCGTGGGCTTGCAGCCCTGCGAAGGCAGCCATATTCCGGGCATTCGGCGCTGGCCCGAGGCCTATCTGCCGGGCATCTTTGACAGAAGCCGGGTTGATACGGTGCTGGATATCAGCGAACAAGAGGCGGTAGACACCATGCTGCGCCTGGCGCGAGAAGAAGGCATTTTCTGTGGCGTCAGCTCCGGCGGTGCCGTGGCTGGTGCACTCAAGCTGGCGGAGCAGGTCGACAATGCGGTGATTGTGGCCATTATCTGCGACCGGGGCGACCGCTACCTGTCATCCGGGGTATTTAATACCAGTGAGGGGTAAGGTGTGAGGAGTGAGGAAAGCGTCTCCTCACTCCTCACGGTCCTTCAGGCCGATAACGCCAGCTCGCTTTCACCTAGCTGGTTGTCGCCGGCATAGAGGCGTCCCTGGCTGCCGCCCAGATAGAGGGTCTGGCCACGAGAAACGTTATTGAGTTGATGCCGGGCCAGCTCGGCTTCCAGCAGTGGACCCGGCCAGCCGGCTGGCTCCAGCTCCAGGTGTACCATGGCGCCCCGGGGGTTAACGTCGGTTACTCGCACCGGCAGCGGATGGCTCGCGCTGGCATCATGCTGCAGGCCAATCTCGTGGGGGCGCAGATACCAGCTGGCGGCCCCGCTGTGTTGAGCTGCCGCCGGCAGCGCCAGGCCATGCTCGCCCACGCGAAAGCGCCCACCCGCCAGCTCGCCGTCGATTTTGGCCACTTCACCCAGAAACTCCAGCACAAAACGGCTGGCGGGCCGTTGCCACACGGTGTTGGGGCTGCCAATCTGCTCGATGCGGCCCTGGCTCATCACCACCACCTGATCCGACACATCCAGCGCCTCTTCCTGATCGTGGGTCACGAACACGCTGGTAAAGTGCAGATCGTCGTGCAGCCGGCGCAGCCAGCGGCGCAGATCCTTGCGTACCTGGGCATCCAGAGCGCCAAAGGGTTCGTCCAGCAGCAGCACCCGTGGCTCCACCGCCAGTGCCCGGGCCAGGGCCACCCGTTGACGCTGGCCGCCAGACAGCTGGGACGGAAAGCGGTCGGCCAGGTGCGACAGCTGGATCATTTCCAGCAGCTTGCCGACCCGGGTTTTGATCTCGGCGGCGGACGGGCGCTCCTTTTTGGGCTTGATGGTCAGGCCAAAGGCGATGTTGTCGAACACCGTCATATGGCGGAACAGGGCGTAATGCTGAAACACAAAGCCCACCTTGCGATCCCGGGCGTGCAGCCCGGTCACTTCGGTGCCGCTGAAGTGAATGCGGCCGGCATTGGCCTGCTCCAGTCCGGCAATAATGCGCAGCAGCGTGGTCTTGCCCGAGCCCGACGGCCCCAGCAGGCCCACCAGCTGGCCGCTGGGCAGATCCAGGTTGATGTCGTGCAGCACTCGAGTCTTGCCAAAGGATTTCTGAATGCCGTCAATGCGAATGCTCATGCCGGTTACTCCTGTTCACTGGCGCTGTGCAGACGCCACTCAAGATAAGATTTGATCATCAGGGTGACCACTGCCATCAGGGTCAGCAGGGCGGCGGCAGTAAAGGCGCCCACTGCATTGTAGTCCTGATGCAGCAGCTCCACATGCAGGGGCAGGGTGTTGGTTTCGCCGCGAATACCGCCGGATACCACCGACACGGCGCCAAACTCGCCCACCGCCCGGGCGTTGGTGAGGATCACGCCGTAGAGCAGCGCCCAGCGAATATTGGGCAGGGTGACCTTGCGGAACAGCTGCCAGCCACTGGCCCCCAGCAGCACGGCGGCCTCTTCCGAGTCGGTGCCCTGGCTGCTCATCAGCGGCACCAGCTCGCGCACCACAAAGGGGCAGGTGACAAACACTGTGACCATCACAATGCCGGGCCAGGCAAACATCAGCTGCATATCGTGGCCGTCGAGCCAGCCGCCCACCGGTCCGTTCACGCCGTACATCAGCAGATAGAGCAGGCCGGCTACCACCGGTGACACCGCAAAGGGCACGTCCATCAGGGTCAGCAGCAGCTGACGGCCGGGAAAGCGAAAGCGAGTGACCAGCCAGGCCAGCAGGGTGCCGAACACCAGGTTTACCGGCACGGTAATGGCCGCCACCATCAGGGTCAGGCCAATGGCGTGCAGCATATCGGGCTCGGCCAGGTTGTCGAGCACACCACCCACGCCGGCGGCCAGAGCCCCGGCAAAAATGGCAAACAGCGGCACCACCAGCAACAGCAGGGTCAGCACCACGCCGGTGCCAATCAGCAGCCACCGACCCCAGGGGCGGGACGCCTTGAGGGTAAGGGTCTGTTCCATCAGGCGTTACCTCGTATGCGGCGCATAAAGCGGCCCTGCAGGGTGTTGATGGCAAACAGCAGCACAAATGAAGCCAGCAGCACCAGGCTGGCAATGGCGCTGGCGGCGGCGTAGTCGAACTCCTGCAGCCGAATAAAGATCATCAGCGAGGTGATCTCGGTCTGCCAGGGCATGTTGCCGGCAATAAAGATCACCGCACCGAATTCGCCCAGGCTGCGGGTAAAGGACAGCGCGGTGCCGGTAAACAGCGCCGGGCGCAACTCGGGCAGCACCACGCGAGTAAAGGCCTGCCAGGGGCTGGCCCCCAGGGTGGCGGCGGCTTCTTCATATTCCGGGCCCAGATCTTCCAGTACCGGCTGCACCGTGCGCACCACAAAGGGCACGCTGGTAAACACCATGGCCACCACTATGCCCACCCAGGTGTAAGACACCTTGATACCCAGCTCCGCCAGCCAGGCACCATACCAGCCATTGGTGGCAAACAGCGAGGCCAGGGTCAGGCCCGCCACGGCGGTGGGCAGGGCAAAGGGCAGGTCCATCAGGCCGTCGAGCAGGGCCCGGCCGGGAAAGCGGTAGCGGGTGAGGATCCAGGCCATCAGCAGGCCAAAGGCCATATTGAACAAACTGGCCACAGCGGCGGCGCTGAGGGTGACCTGGTAGGTGGCCACCACCCGCGGGTCGGTAACCACCCGCCAGTATTCCTCCCAGCCCATCTGGCTGGTGTTGATCACCAGCCCGGTGAGCGGCAGCAGAATGATCAGGCTGACAAACAGCAGGCTGGTGCCCAGGCTCAGGGTAAAGCCCGGCAGCACCCGCTTTGAGGAGCCCAGCAGCGCCGCCATGACTTAGCGGGCCTCGGCCTGCAGCTGATCCAGGCTGGCGCCGTTGGCGAAGTGATCCTTCATGGCCTGCTCCCAGCCACCAAAGATCTCTTCCACGGTAAACAGCTCGGTGGCCGGGAACTGGTCGGCGACCTCGGCGGCCACTTCTTCGTTATGCACCCGGTAGTTGTAGCTGGCCAGAATGCGCTGGGCCTCAGGCGTGTACAGGAACTCCAGATAGGCCTTGGCGGCGTCGGCGGTGTCGTTGCGTTCCACGTTGCGGTCAATCCAGGTCACCGGAAACTCGGCCAGCACGTCCACCGGCGGCACCACCCGCTCAAAGGCCTGATCCGGGTACTGGGCAATGATGTTGTTCACTTCCGATTCAAAGGTGATCAGCACATCACCGATGCCCCGCTCCACAAAGGTAGTGGTGGCACCCCGGCCGCCGGTGTCGAACACGGCGACCTGCTTCACCAGCTTGCCCATGTGCTCGCGGATTTTGCTTTCGTCGCCATCAAAGGCCTTGTGGGCGGCACCCCAGGCGGCCAGATAGGTGTAACGGCCATTGCCGGAGGTTTTGGGGTTGGGGAATACCAGCTGCACGTCGTCCCGGGTCAGATCGTCCCAGCCCTGCACCTGCTTGGGGTTATCCTTGCGTACCAGAAACGCCATGGTGGAATAGTAGGGGGAGCTGTCGTTGGGCAGGCGCGCCTTCCAGTCGGCGGGGATCAGCTTGCCCTTCTGGTGCAGCACGTCCACATCCGTGGTCTGGTTGTAGGTCACCACGTCGGCGCGCAGGCCCTGCAGAATGGCCTGAGCCTGGCGGGACGAGCCGGCGTGGGACTGCTTGATCTCCAGGGTCTCGCCGGTTTGTTCCTGCCAGTGCTTCACGAACACCGGGTTGATGTCGGCAAACAGCTCGCGGGCGATGTCATAGCTGCTGTTCAGCAGTTCCTTGGCCTGCAGCGGCAGGGTGGCACTCAGGCCGGCGGCAAACAACACGGAGGCCAGAAGGGATTTGCGCATGATTCAACTCCGAACGAAGAATAAGGTCTGCGTCGAGTCTAATATGCTCAATGAATATTTAAACCATCTTTAATAGTTACTTTTGGAATATATAAGCAAGGGCGGATATAAGTCATCACCAGGCCTGCTCGGCAGGCCGGTGACCCCAAGGTTACTCTTGCTTCGGCGAGGGGGGCGCCTCAGGGTGCAGCCGGCCGGCAGACAGGGACGGCGACGCCAGCACCAGCTGTGCCACACAGCCGGCCACCACTCCCCACAGCGCCGACGACAAGCCGAACAATGACAGCCCGGAGGCGGTGACCACAAAGCTCAACAGGGCCGCTTCCCGCTCTCCGGGGGTGTCCAGTGCGATGACCAGGTTGCCGCCAATGGCACCGAGCAGGGCCAGTCCCGCCAGCACCGCCACAAAGGCCGCCGGCAGCGAGGTAAACAGGCTAACGATGGTGCCGGCAAACAGGCCGCCTACCAGATAGAAGAGCCCGTTGAATACCCCGGCCACATAGCGCCGGTGCGGGTTTTCATGGGCGTCTTCGCCGGTGCAGATGGCGGCGGTAATGGCCGCCACCACAATGCTGACGCCGCCAAACAGCGCCATGGGCAGGGACGCCAGTCCGGTGACGGCCAGTATTGGCCGGGCACTGACCCTGAAACCGGTGGCATGCAGTATGGCCATGCCCGGCAAATACTGACCGGACAGGCTGACCAGCACCAGCGGCAGGGCCAGGCTCAGGGTAGTGGTCAGTGACCATTCCGGGGTAATGAATTGCGGCGTGGTCAGTGACCACCGAAGGCCGGCCAGACTGGCGCCTTCCAGTACCACCGCCAGCCCCATGCCCACCAGCAGCAACAGGATCAGGGTATAGCGGGGGCAGCAGCGGCGGCCCAGCAGGTAGGTGAGCACCATGCCGGTGGCCAGGGCCGGCGCCGTTTCCACGGCCACAAAGGCATTGGTGCCGAACTGAAACAAAATGCCGGCCATCATGCCGGCGGCCACCCCCCGGGGAATGGCCCGCATCAGGCGATCAAAGCTGCCCGACAGGCCAATGATCAGGGTAATGGCGGCGGCGGTCAGGTAGGCGCCCACCGCCTCACCCAGGGTCAGCCCGGGAAACATCGGCACCAGCAGTGCGATGCCAGGCACTGACCAGGCGGTGACCACGGGCACCTTGAGCCAGAAGGACAGCACCATGCCCGATACCGCGGCGCCGATGGAAATGGCCCATACCCAGGAGGTCATCATCTCCTGAGAGATGCCGGCGCTGGCGCCGGCCTGAAACACGATGGCCAGCGGGCCGGCGTAAGAAACCATCACCGCCAGAAAGCCGGCGGCCACCGCCGGCAGTGAAAGATCGCGCAGAAAAGCCTTCATGCCCGGCTCCTTGGAAAAATAAAACAGGATAGCCCCGGCATTCAGCCGGGGCTATCCATCATCGCGGCAATATTATGCATAATCGCGACAATGTTCAGCCGTTGGTAGCGGCTTCGGCGGCGGGTTGCCCGGCCGGCTGGCTTCGGCCTACCAGGGCGATGGCCAGGGTGGCGATGGCGCCGGGAATGGCCAGCGCCAGAAAGTTCATCTGGTGCGGCAGCGCCAGGGCCAGCAGGGTGCCGCCCAGCATGGGGCCGACGATGGCGCCATTGCGGCCCACGCCCGAGGCCCAGCCCAGGGCGGTGGAACGAATGTCGGCCGGGTAAAACTGGGCCACATAGGCATACAGCAAAATCTGCGAGCCGATGGTGGTGGCGCCGGCCACGGCCATCAGGCTGTACAGCAACCACATGGGGTGGGGATAACCGAGCAGCACCAGAGAGGCGGACGCCAGCATAAAGAAGCTGACCAGCACCGAGCGCAGCGAGAAGCGGTCTGCCAGCCAGCCGCCGCCCACGGCACCGACAATGGCGCCGATGTTGAGCACCATCAGGAACATCAGGCTGGAGCCCAGCTCGTAGCCGGCGGCCGACATCAGCTTGGGTAACCAGGAGCCGAGGGCATAGACCATCAGCAGGCAGCAGAAGAAGGCGGTCCAGAACATCAGGGTGCTGAGAGCACGGCCGCCGCGCAGCAGTTCCAGCACCGGTGCCTTCTGCACATTGGCCGGCGGCACCACCAGAGTGTCATGACGCTCAATACGCTGGTCGGGGGCTACCTTACGCAACAACTCCCGGGCTTCCCGCTGGCGGTTTTGTGCCATCAGATAGGCCACCGACTCGGGCAGGTATTTGATCATCAGCGGCAGCAGCAGCAGGGGCACTATGGCCAGGTAGAACATGATCTCCCAGCCGAAGTTGGGCACTATCCAGATGCCGAGACCGGCCGACATCATGCCGCCCACGGCATAGCCGCTGAACATCAGCGCCACCAGGGTGCTGCGGCTGCGTTTGGGGGAATATTCACTCATCAGCGAGACCACATTGGGCATGACGCCGCCGATGCCGAGGCCGGCGATAAAGCGCAGCAGGCCGAACTGCCAGGGGCTGGTGGCCAGACCGTTGATGACGGTGGTGAGGCTGAACAGCACCACGCAGATAAGAATGGTTTTCTTGCGTCCGAGCCGGTCCGACAGCATGCCAAAACCCATGGCGCCAAACATCATGCCAAACAGCGCGCTGCTGCCCAGCAAACCGGCCACATAAGGGTTGAGTTGCCACTGATCCATCAGCAGTGGCAGCACCACGCCGTAGATCACCAGGTCGTAACCGTCGAAAATAATAATGAGGGAACACCAGAACAGGACTTTCCAGTGAAAGGGGGTAAAGCTGGCGTTGTCTATGGTCTGGTTTACATCTATCTGTCTCATCGCATATTACTCCGTAAGCTGTCCATAAGTCAGGAGTTGGAGAAAACGTCTCCGGTCGAGTAAAAAAGGCCGCCCCTCCTTCGGGCGGCCCTTATTGCCTGTCAGCCCAGATCGCCCCCCGCCACGGGAAGCACGGTGCCGGTGATGTAGCTGGCCTCGTCGGACGCCAGGAACAGAATGGCCGCCGCCTGTTCGTCCAGGGTGCCGTAACGGTGCATCAGGCTGGTGTTCCTGGTCTGATCCACCAGGGTCTGGTACCACTGCTGTTCCCGTTCCCCCTGGGCCTCGCTGTTGCGCGGGGTCAGCCGGGGCGGGGCCTCGGTGCCGCCCGGCGCGGTGGCATTAACGCGAATTCCATGGCCGGCATATTCAAAGGCCAGGTTGGCGGTCATGGCGTTCACTCCGCCCTTGGCGGCGCCGTAGGGCACCCGCATCAGGCCGCGGGTGGCCACCGACGACACGTTGACGATGACGCCGCCGCGCTGCTCCACCATGCCGGGCAGCACGGCCCGGCAACACCACAGGGTGGGGAACAGCGAGCGCTGAATTTCCTTCTGGATCTGCTCCGGGGTGTAGTGCTCGTAGGGCTGGGCCCAGATGGTGCCGCCCACGTTGTTCACCAGAATATCGATGCGGCCAAAGCGCGCCCGGGCCTGAGCCATCAGGGTTTCCGCCCCTTCCCAGGTTTCCAGATCTGCCTGCACCGCCAGGGCCTGGGTGCCTCGCTGCTGCAGCTCGGCCGCCAGCTCGTGCACATAATCCGCCAGATCCGCCAGCACCAGGCGAGCGCCTTCCGCCGCCGCGCGCTCGGCCACCCGCCGGCCAATGCCCTGGGCGGCGCCGGTGATCACCATCACCTTGTCGGTAAAGCGGGCACTCATGCGACCGGCTCCCCAACCCCGGTCACGCTGGGGCTGAACTTCTCGTAATGGAATGAATGCGGTTCAATGCCCTGGTCGCGGAAGTAACCCAGCACCGCATCCACCATGGGGGGCGGGCCGCACAGATACACGTCCACTTCGCCGTGGCCGATGGGGGCGTCTTCCATGTGGTTGGTTACATAGCCTTTGTGCGGGTGCGCGCTGTCGGGATTGGCCACCACGGTTTTGAAGGTGAAGTTGTCGATGTCGGCGGCAAACTGCTGCAAGGCCTCGACCCCGACCAGGTCATCGTCGTTGGTCACGCCGTAAAGCAGGTGCACCGGCTGATCGCAGCCCTTCACCCGAAGCTCTTCCAGCATGGCCAGGAAGGGGGCCAGGCCGGTGCCACCGGCCAGCATCAGTACCGGCAGTGCCAGCGGGCGCAGATAGAACACGCCCAGGGGGCCGTTCAGGCTGAGGCGGTCACCGGTCTTGGCCTGACCCACCAGCCAGGAGCTCATCAGGCCGCCCGGTACGTTGCGGATCAAAAAGCTCAGCTCCCGGCTGCCCGGCAGTGAGCTGAAGGAGTAGGCGCGTACTTCCTCGGTGCCCGGTACGCCGATGTTGACGTACTGGCCGGGCAAAAAGGCGATGTCCTGATCTGCGGTCACCTTCAGCTCGATGGCGGTGGGCGAGATCAGGTTGACCTCGGCCAGGGTGCCGCCGATCTCGGCGGTGCCGGTTTTGCACAGGGTGGACGCGGCCGGAATCTCCACCACGCAGTCGCTGACGGGAATCATCTGGCAGGTCAGAATTTTGCCGTCGGCCACTTCCTCGTCGGTCAGAGCCTCGTCGATGTATTCGTCGCCGAGCTCAAAGTCGCCCTGATGGCAGCTGCCCTTGCAGGTGCCGCACACGCCGTCGGAGCAGTCCATGGGCAGGTTGATCTGGTTGCGATAGGCCGCATCCAGCACGGTTTCGCCGTCGTTGCAGGTGATGAAACGGGTAACGCCGTCTTCAAAGTTGAGGGCAATGTTGTAACTCATAATGCTTTCCCCACCTGTTACAGGTGATAGATATCAATCACCTGATTGATGTAGTCGTTGTTCAGAATCACCTTTTTCTCGGTGATCACCGGCTGCTCGCCGCTGGTGTCCAGGGTGTAGAAGGAGGTGCCGAAATAGGTCTCCGTCTTGTGGTAGCGGTGGCTGTGAGTCTGCCAGTTAAAGCGCAGCTTCACGGTGTGGCCCTGCTGCTCCAGGATTTCCAGGTTGCTGGTCAGGTGCGTGGTGCGCGGCTCGGGCAGGGAGCTGGCGCCGGAACGCTCGGTCTTGATGCGGTACACGCGATCTTCCAGGCCTTCCCGGTTGGGGTAGTAGATCAGCGAGATCTCGGTCTGGGGATCCTCGGTCAGCTTGTCCTCATCGTCCCAGGCGGGCATCCAGTACACCGCCTCGGGGTGGTAGCAGGCCAGCCACTCGTCCCACTGGCGATCGTCAAGCAGGCGGGCTTCGCGAAACACAAAGGCCTGGATCTGTTCAAAGCTCATGCTCATGCGCAAGTCTCCTGTTCCTGAATGGAAATCAGCCGGGCGCGTTCGGTCTGAACCGCCTGCAGCATTTCTTTGACCCAGTGCTGGTGGTGGGTGACATACAGGCCCTCGTCTTCCGGCCTGGCGCCGCTCAGAATGGGCTGAAGGCCAATGCGCTCGGCGCCCGCATCCGGGCCCTCGATCCAGTGGGCGGCGCCCCGGCTCATGTCGTTCCATTTCAGGCCGCTGGCCTGGTAGCCGTTCTGGCAGGCGCGGAATTCTTCCAGATCGTCCGGGGTGCCCATGCCGCTGACGTTGAAGAAGTCTTCATACTGGCGCAGGCGCTTGGCGCGATCCGCCGCCGGCTCGTTCTTCGGCGCCCAGCAGTAGATGGTGATTTCGGTCTTGTTAACGGAAATCGGGCGCAGTACCCGGATCTGGGTGGAGAACTGATCCATCAGATACACGTTGGGGTACAGGCACAGGTTCTTGGTGGTGTTGACGATGGCGTCGGCCCGGGCTTCGCCCAGCTCGTTCTGCAGCCGCTCCAGGTGGTTGAACACCGGACGCACCTGAGGATTGGTGAGCCGGGTCCACAGCATCATGTGGCCGTTGTCAAAGGAGTAGAAGCCGCCTTCGTTGGACCAGCTCTTGGCGTCCACCGCCTCGGTGCCGCCCTTGTCGTAGTTGCGCTGGCCCATGGTGGACAGGTAGTTCCAGTGCACCGTGCCCACGTGGTAGCCGTCGGCGCCGTTTTCGGCGGTCAGCTTCCAGTTGCCTTCATAGGTGTAGGTGGAGCTGCCGCGCAGAATTTCGATGCCGTCCTGCGCCTGATCGACCATGTTGTCGATGATCTTGGTGGTTTCCCCCAGATACTCCTGCAGCGGCTGCACGTCGGCGCTCAGGCTGCCAAACAGAAAGCCGCGATAGGACTCGAACTTCGGCAGTTGCTTCAGATCGTGAGAGCCGTCGGTGCTGAAGCTCTCGGGGTAGCCGCCTTTTTTCTGATCCCGGGCCTTGAGCAGTTTGCCGTCGTTCTTGAAGGTCCAGCCGTGAAAGGGGCAGGTGAACGAGGCCTTGTTGCCGCGCTTCTTGCGGCACAGGGTGGCGCCCCGGTGGGAGCAGGTGTTCAGCAGCGCGCGCAGCTCGCCGTCCTTGGTGCGGGTGATCACCACCGGCTGGCGGCCCACCGTGGTGGTGTAGTAATCACCGGGGTTTTCCACCTGGCTTTCGTGGGCCAGGTAGACCCAGTTGCCTTCAAAGATGTGCTTCATTTCCAGGTCAAACAGTTCCTGGTCGGTGAAGATGCCCCGGTCGCAGCGGTAGTGGCCGGTTTGCGGATCGGCTTCCACCGCGCCACGGATTTTTTGTTCGAGTCGGTCGAGTTGGCGAGTCATGTTTCTCACTCCATGTGATGTTACTGCCCGGCCCGCCTGAAGCGGGCCGGCCGGCTGCAGGCAGCCGTGTCAGGTTCAGGCGATGTCGTCTTCCAGGGCGCGCTTGCGCTCGTGGCGCTGCTGGTGCTCGGGTTTGTCGGATGCCACCAGCTGAATATTGAACTCCACCTTGGTGAACGGCCGGTTCAGGCCGTACTGCTCGGCGGCGGCGCTGTCTTCGATGCGCACGGCGTCGCACACCAGCTCTTCGCGGGTGGCGAAGGCGAAGTCGTCGTAGGTGTATTCGTCACCGGCCAGGTTGATCTGGGTGGTCAGGTGCTTGTAGCCCGGCTGCGACACAAAGAAGTGAATGTGGGCCGGGCGGCGGCCGTGGCGGCCCAGCTGGTTCAGCAGCGCCTGGGTTGAACCCTCGGGCGGGCAGCCGTAACCGGACGGAATGATGCTTTGCGCGGTGTAGCGGCCGTTGGCATCGGTGCGAATGCTGCGGCGCAGGTTGTATTCGCTCTGGGACTTGTCGAAGTAGGAGTAGCCGCCCTTGAGGTCGGCGTGCCAGATCTCCACCAGGGTGTCGGGCAGGGGCTGGCCGTCCTGGTCGGTGACCACGCCGGTCAGGATCATGGTCTCGCCGTCCTGAGTGCCGTCGTCCATGCGGGCGAAGCCCTCGGACTCCGGGGCACCGGCCACGTACAGCGGGCCTTCAATGGTGCGCGGGGTGCCGCCGGCCAGGCCGGCCTGCTCGTCGGCGGCATCCATGCGAATGTCCAGGTACTTGTCCATGCCCAGGCCGGGGGCGAGCAGGGCGGCTTCGCCGTTCTTGCCCAGGTCGTTGATGTAGTACACGGCGTTCCAGAACTCTTCCGGGGTGATGTCCAGATCCTCAATGATCTGAAACACATCGTGCATCACGCGGTGCACTATGGTCTTGACCCGCTCGTTGCCACCGGCCTGGTTCAGGCCGGCGACTTTTTCCAGCAGCTCTTTTACCTCGGGGGTATGCATGGTTTTGACTGACATTGCCTTGGCTCCTTGCATCTTTTTTATGATTTGGTCGTAGGGGTGACGAACGTCGGTTAACGGTCATCCGAATGAATGGAGGACGGGTGCCGGCACAGGGGCGCCACCTGAATGTCCATGTAGGGAAACAGCGGCAGGTTGCTGATCAGCTCCTGCAGCTCGGCGTTGTCGGCCACATCAAAAATGCTGACGTTGGCGTAGCTGCCGGCCACCCGCCACAGGTGGCGCCATTTGCCCCGGGTCTGCAGCTCCTGGGCATAGGCCTTCTCCCGGGCCTTTATCTCGGCGGCCACCTCGGCCGGCATGTCGTGGGGCAGATTGACCTTCATTTCGACTTTAAACAGCATGGTTTTCTTCCTGTTACGCGTGGGGGGCGAGTGATGACTTGCGGCGGTATTCCGCCAGCTTGTCTTCGTTGAGGGTGACGCCCAGGCCTGGCCCGGCGGGCAGGGTCACGCCGTTGTTATGGAAGTTCAGCGGCGTTTCCACGATGTCGTCCTTCAGCAGCAACGGGCCAAACATTTCGGTGCCCCAGTGCAGGGTGTCCAGGGTGGACCAGGCGTGCAGGGCGGCGACGGTGCCGATGGTGCCTTCCAGCAGGGTGCCGCCATAGAGGCCGATGCCGGCGGCGCTGGCCACATTGGCCACCTTCAGCGCCTGCAGCGGGCCGCCGGCCTTGGCGATCTTGAGCGCCACCGCGCCGGCAAAGCCGGCCGAGGCCAGGGTGAACATGTCGGTGGCGTCGGCCACGGCTTCATCCGCCAGAATGGGCAGGTGAAACTGCTGCGACAGCCGCACCAGGGCGGCGTGCTCCTTCATGGGGGTGGGCTGCTCGACCAGATCGATGCCGGCGGCCTGCAGCTCGGCCATGCCCCGGGCGGCGGTGCTTTCATCCCAGGCCTGATTCACATCCACCCGCACGCTGGCGCTGTCGCCCACGGCGGCCTTGATGGCGGCCACATGGCGCACGTCGTCCATCAGCGCGCGGCTGCCGATTTTGAGTTTGAAGTCGCAGTGGCGCTGGTCGGCGAGCAGGCGCCTGGCCTCGTCGATATCGGTTTGAGTGTCGCCGCTGGCCAGGGTCCAGAGCACCGGAATGTGCTGGTGCACGGCGCCGCCCAGCAGCTGGTGCAGGGGCTGGTTGAGGCGCTTGCCCATGAGATCGAGCAGGGCGGTCTCGATGGCGGACTTGGCCAGGTTGTTGCCGCGGGTGGCCCGGTTGAGCCTTACCCTGAGGGTATTGATGGCCTCGGCGGGCTGGTTCAGCAGCAGGGGCGAGAAGTAGGTGTCGATGGTCAGCTTGACGCTTTCGGGGCTTTCCGGGCCGTAGGCCAGGCCGCCGATGGTGGTGGCTTCGCCCAGGCCTTCCAGGCCATCGCTGTCCTTGATGCGCACGATCACCATGGTCTGAACGCCCATGGTGGCCATGGAAAGCTTGTGCGGCCGTATGGTCGGAATGTCGACCAGGATTGCCTCGATGGACTGAATGATTGCTGCCATGTAACCTCTTTCGCCTCAAGTGATAACACTGTGTTGCGACGAGGTTACAATTCTGCAGCAATACCCACCAATATTGATTAAGTCACAACCAATACCCTGGAGGTATGGATGGAGCTGAGGCACCTGCGTTATTTTATTGCCGTGGCCGAAGAGCTGAACCTGACCCGGGCGGCGGAGCGGCTGTTTATCGCCCAGCCGCCCCTGACCCGGCAGATCAAGCAGCTGGAAGAGGAGCTGGGGGTGCAGCTGTTTATTCGCAAGCCCCGGGGGCTGGAGCTGACCCAGGGAGGACTGTATTTTCTGCAGCAGGCCCGCACCATCATGGAGCGGCTGGAGGCCAGCATTGAAGGCACCCGGCAAATTGCCCAGCTGCGCAAAACCGTGTTTGCCATCGGCTTTGTGCCGTCGGTGTTTTACGGCCAGCTGCCGCTGATGGTGCGCCGGCTGAGGCGCAACAAGAATCTGGAAATTGTGCTGCACGAGCTCAAGACCCAGGATCAGATCGAGGCGCTCAAGAGCGGCAAAATCGACATCGGTTTTGGCCGGGTACGCATTGACGATGCCGACGTGGAGCAGGAGGTACTGTTCAACGAGCCGCTGATCGCCGCCCTGCCGTCTTCCCACCCTCTGACCCGCGAGTCGCCCACCATGGCGGAGCTGGCGGAGGTGCCCATGGTCACCTTTCCCGCCGGCTCCGGCCCCAGTTTTGCCGACGTGGCCCTGGGGCTGTTTCACCGCCGCGGCCTGAAACTCAATGTGATTCAGCAGGTTAACGATCTGCAGACGGCACTGTCGCTGGTGGCCTCGGAGATGGGCTTTGCCCTGGTGCCGGAGCAGGTGCACAAGCTCAAGCGGGAAGGGGTGGAGTTTGTGCCGGTGCGGGACGAACAGCTCAGCATTCCGGTGATCGCCTCACGCCGCCGGGGCGAGAACCCCAATGCGGCGATGCGGCTGGTCAACACCATACTGGCGGAGCTGGTGGAAAACCGGCTGAGCGGACGTTACCCCTGAGTCAGCCCGCCAGGGCGTCCTGGATCAGCCGGGCCTTTTCCAGCAGCAACGGCAGAAAGCGCCCGGTGAGGGTATCCATGTCGACCCGGGCGGCGTTGGTGCTGATGTTGATGGCGCCAAGCAGCCGGCCCTGTTGATCAAACGCCGGCACCGCCAGCGAGCGCAGGCCCGAGTCCAGCTCCTGATCCACAATGGCGTAGCCCTGCCGGCGCACTCGCTCCAGGGCCCGGCGCAGGGCCTGTTTGTCGGTAATGCTGTGGGTCGTGTGCGCACGCAGCTGCACGGTTTCCAGGTAATGGCTCAGCTGCTCTTCAGGCAACTGGGCCAGCAACACCCGCCCCATGGAGGTGTAGGCCGCGGGCAACCGGGTGCCCACCGACAGCCGTATGGCCATCAGCCGGTGTTCGGCGGCGGAGCGGGCAATGTAGACGACCTCGTCGCCGTCGAGCACCGCGAGTGAGGTGGACTCACCAATTTCCCGTGTGATCTCTTCCAGATAATGCTGAATCACCACCCGGTGCGGGTTGGCGGCCAGAAAGGCGTTGCCCAGTTGCAGCACCCTGGGGGTCAGTGCAAAGTGGCGCTGCTGTTTGTCGAGATAACCCAGAGCGTGCAGGGTCAGCAAAAAACGCCGGGCCTTGGCCCTGTCCATGCCGGTACGGGCCGCCACTTCACTCAGGGTCATGCGCCCATGGTGCTGGTCAAAGGCCTGCAGTACCTCCAGGCCGCTGGCCAGGGCGGCGACGAAATCCCGGTCTTGCGGGCTGAGCCGGTCTTCGGTGGTCATGATGTCCTTCCTGTAACGAGATGAAACGGCATTTATGGTAGCAAAAAGTTCGCATAACGAACCTGTGTTTTGTAAATGCTCTCTTTGAGATCTCGATCACAAAAAATAAATTCTTATTTTTCAGTTGTTTAATTCGATCGCCCAACTTTTTCCTGCAAACGGGGTTTGCCACTCCCATAAAACCGGAGTAAACATGTTCGCAATGCAAACCAAGGTTCGTATTGCGAACATATCCACCAGGGAGGCGATACTCATGGCCCAATTCATGAGCCTGCACGACGCGGTTGCCCGTTATCTCCAGGACGGCGCTACCGTCGCCATGGAGGGTTTTACCCACCTGATCCCCTTTGCCGCGGGACACGAAATCATTCGTCAGGAAAAGCGTGGTCTGACGCTGATCCGCATGACCCCCGATATTCTCTACGATCAGCTGATCGGCGCCGGTTGCGCCGAAAAACTGATCTTCTCCTGGGGCGGTAACCCCGGCGTGGGCTCGCTGCACCGTCTGCGCGACGCCGTGGAGCGGGGCTTCCCCCGCAAGCTGGAAATCTTCGAGCACAGCCATGCGGCCATGGCCTGTGCCTATGAAGCGGGCGCGGCCGGTCTGCCCCTGGCGGTGCTGCGCGGTTACATCGGCAGCGACTTGCCCAAGGTGAACTCCCAGATCCGCTTTATCGAATGTCCCTTTACCGGCGAACGGCTGGCGGCGGTGCCGGCGGTACGTCCGGATGTGAGCATCGTTCACGCCCAGCGCGCCGACCGCAAAGGCAACGTGCTGGTATCCGGCATCGTGGGTGTGCAGAAGGAAGCGGTGCTGGCGGCCAGGCACAGCATCGTCACCGTGGAAGAGATCGTCGACGATCTGCAGGCCGATGCCAACGCCTGCGTGATCCCGGGCTGGGCCATTACCGCCATTGCCGAGGTAAAAGGTGGTGCCGCGCCGTCCTACGCCCACGGCTATTACCCGAGAAACAACAGCTTCTACAAGGAGTGGGACGCGATCTCCCGTGATCGTGACACCTTCAACGACTGGCTGCAGCAGAACGTTTACAACGCAGGAGGGCAGGCATAATGACGCTCCAATACACCTCTTCAGAAATGATGACGGTCACCGCCGCTCGCGCCCTGAGCAACGGCATGACCTGTTTTGTGGGCATCGGCCTGCCCAGCGAGGCCGCCAACCTGGCCCGCCTGACCCACGCCCCCGACGTGACCCTGATCTACGAATCCGGCACCCTGCAGACCAAACCCGACATTCTGCCGCTGTCCATCGGTGACGGTGAGCTGTGCGAGCAGGCGCTGACGACGGTGGCCGTGCCCGAGATGTTCCGCTACTGGTTGCAGGGCGGCCACATCGACGTGGGCTTTCTTGGTACCGCTCAGATCGACAAGTACGCCAACCTGAATACCACCCTGATTGGTGATTACCAGTCGCCCAAGGTTCGCCTGCCCGGCGGCGGCGGCGCCCCCGAGATCGCCTCCAACGCCAGGGAAGTATTCATCACCCTGAAGCATTCTCCTCGCGCCTTTGTGGAAGCGGTCGACTTCATCACCACCCTGGGCTACGGTCGCGACGGCAAGGGCCGGGACGGTGTGCCCAATATTGGCCGTGGCCCGACCAAGGTCATCACCGATCTGTGCGTGATGGCTCCCGATGCCGAGACCAGGGAACTGACCGTGGTTTCCCTGCACCCGGGCGTGACTCAAGAGCAGGTACGTGAGGCCACCGGCTGGCCGGTACGCTTTGCCGACGAGCTGGCGCTGACTCCCGAGCCGAGCGCCGAGGAGCTGGCCATTCTGCGTGACCTCAAGGCCCGCACTGCCGAGCACCACGCCAAGCCGATCTCCCAGGAGGCCGCCCAATGAAGCCGGTTTATCTGTGTCATCCCCGCCGTACCGCCATTGGCCGCTTTGGCGGCACCCTGGCGGCGGTGCGTCCCGACGACCTGGCTGCCCGCGTATTTGAAGCCGTGCTGGCCCAGGCGCCGGATCTGGACCCGGCCGCCATCGATGAAGTCATCATGGGCTGTGCCAACCAGGCCGGTGAAGACAACCGCAACGTGGCGCGCATGTCCTCCCTGCTGGCCGGTCTGCCGGTAAGCGTACCCGGCACCACCATCAACCGCCTGTGCGGCTCCGGTATGGATGCAGTTGGCACCGCCGTGCGCGCCGTCAAGGCCGGCGAGATGGATCTGGTGCTGGCCGGTGGCGTGGAATCCATGTCCCGCGCCCCCTATGTGATGGGCAAGGCCGACACCGCCTTCAGCCGCAACCAGGGCATTGAAGACACCACCATCGGCTGGCGCTTTATCAACCCGCTGATGAAGGCCCAGTACGGCGTGGACTCCATGCCGGAAACCGCCGAGAACGTGGCCGAGCAGTTCAACATCTCCCGGGAAGATCAGGACGCCTTTGCCGCCCGCTCCCAGGAGAAGGCCGCCGAGTCCCAGCGCAACGGCCGCTTTGCCGAAGAAATCGTGCCGGTAGAAATTCCCCGCCGCAAGCAGGAGCCGCTGATCTTCGCCGACGACGAGCACCTGCGTCCGGGCACCACGGTTGAGAAGCTGGCCAGGCTGCCGACCCCGTTCCGCGAAGGTGGCAGCGTGACCGCCGGTAACGCCTCCGGCGTGAACGATGGCGCCGCCGCCATGCTGATCGCCAGCGAAGACGCCGTACAGCGTCATGGCCTCAAGCCCATGGCCAAGGTGCTGGGCATGGCCACCGCCGGCGTGGAGCCTCGCATCATGGGCGCCGGCCCGATCCCGGCAGTGCAGAAGCTGCTGGCTCAGCACAACCTGACCATGGACGACATCGACCTGTTCGAGTTCAACGAAGCCTTTGCCGCCCAGGCCCTGGCCTGTATGCGCGAGCTGGGTCTGAAGGACGACGACGCCCGGGTTAACCCCAACGGCGGCGCCATCGCCCTGGGTCACCCGCTGGGTATGTCCGGCGCCCGTCTGCTGCAGACCGCCGCCCATGAACTGCACCGCCAGAACAAGCGTCTGGCCCTGTGCACCATGTGCGTGGGCGTGGGTCAGGGTATCGCTACCCTGATTGAGCGGGTATAACTGATGATGAACGCCGGCCGATGCCGGCGTTCCCTTAACGATTCGGAGGCCGAATGTCTTTTCTCAACATTAATGGCCGCACCGTAGGCTACCGCCTGCTGGGCGACGCTTCCCTGCCGCTGGTGGTGCTGGCGCACCCCCTGGGCATGAGCCAGGCGGTGTGGGATGACCTGCTGCCGGCGCTGCTGCCCCGTTACCGGGTGCTGAGCTGGGACCTGCCCGGTCACGGCAGCAGCGCCGCCTGGAGCGGTGAGCGCATTACCCCCGCCGATCTGGCGGCGGAAGCCCTGGCCCTGGCCGACGTGGCGGGTGCCGAACGCTTTCACTTCGTCGGCACCTCCATCGGTGGCGTGATCGGCCAGCAGTTGCTGTGCGCCCATGCCGACCGTCTGCTGTCGGCCACCCTCACCAATACCGGCGCGGTGATCGGCACCCGTGAGGCCTGGCAAAACCGCGCCAAGGCGGTACGGGAACTGGGCCTGACCACCATGGCGGTGGACATAGTGCCGCGCTGGTTTGGCCCGGCTGCCCTGGCGGCCCAGCCCGCACTGCTGGCTGGTTGGAACACCATCATGGGCCGGGGTGACGCCAACAGTTACGCCCTGCTGTGTGAAATGCTGGGGGAGGCCAACTTCAGCGAACAATTGCAGGATCACAACGTGCCCCTGTTGCTGGTGGGCGGCCGCGAGGACGTGGCCACCCCGCCCGAATTGCTGGAGCACCTGGCCTGCTGCGCCGAGGCCGGCGAGCCGGTGATCCTGGATAAGGTAGGTCATGTGCCCTCGGTGGAAGCGCCGGCGCGATTTGCCGAAGTGCTGCTGCAGCATCTCGGCTGACAGCTGAAAGGCACCAATAAAAAGAAAGGCCTGCAATCGCAGGCCTTTTCAGTGTCAGGGTTCAGCTCAGGAAGCGGGTTTTTCCTGCTTCTCCGGTACCAGCGGAATGGCCGGCTTGGCGATGAGTGAGCGGGTGTCTTCAATGGCTTCGGTGAGGATCACCTGAATGTGCTGGCCCAGTTCGTATACCGGCTGCTTGTCGAGGTAGACGCGGCCGTCATCCCAGCTGCACTCCAGCCGATCCCGGTTGGGCAGGATCAGGGAAGAAGGCATGAATACCACGGCGCCGTTTTCCTGCAGGCGCAGTTTCACGCCGCCACGGCCAATGTCGATGATCTCGGCATCAAATACATGGCCGTTGGCCACTGCCGGCTGCAGGTAGCGCACATACAGCCAGTCGGCGATGTCGCGCTCGGCACGGCGGTGCATGCGGCGCTGCTCCGACAGGTGCACCGCCAGCTCGGCGTTGGGGGCGTGGGCGTCATGGGCCTTTTCGGCCAGAATGGCCTTGATCAGGCGGTGGTTGATGATGTCGCCGTATTTACGAATGGGCGAGGTCCAGGTGGCGTAGGCGTCCAGGCCCAGGCCGTAGTGCTCACCCGGGGTTACGCTCATGGCGGCGAAGGACTGGAAGCGGCGCACCCGGTTGTCCAGGTAGCTGGTATCGCGGGAGTCCAGCCAGCGGCGCAGCTCGCAGAAGCCTTCCAGGGTGGTGAGCCTGTCCGGATCCACCGGGGCTTCATGCTCCTTCAGCAGCTCCTGCAGCTGGGCCAGTTTTTCTTCGTCAAAGCCGGCGTGCACGTTGAACACACCGGTGCCACAGTGTTTGGTCAGCCAGTTGCCGCAGGCCAGGTTGGCGGCGATCATGCATTCTTCCACCATCTGGTTGGCAATGCGGCGGTGATCGGCGTGAATGGCCACCACGTTGCTGGCCTCGTCCAGTTCAAAGCGGTAGTCGGGCCTGTCCTTGAACACGATGGCGTGCTCGCTGCGCCAGGCGCTGCGTACCCGGGTGAGGGCGGTCAGCTCGCGCAACTGCTCGGCAATGATTTCGCTCTCGGGCTGCCAGTCGCCGGTGCCTTCCACCCAGTCGGACACCTTGTTGTAGGCCAGGCGGGCGTGGGAGCGAATGCGGGCGGCAAAAAATTCGGCGTCGTCGGCCACCTTGCCGTCGGCGTCAATGTGAATGCGGGCGCACAGGGCGTGGCGCTCTTCCCCTTCCTTCAGGGAGCACAGCTCGTCGGCCAGGGTGCGGGGCAGCATGGGAATGTTGCGGCCCGGCAGATATACGGTAAAGGCGCGCTCGGCGGCGATCTTGTCCAGCTCGCTGTCGTGGGCCACATAGGCGGTGGGATCGGCAATGGCCACGGTCAGCTCCCAGCCGTTATCCCGCTTTTTCACGCTGAGGGCGTCGTCCATGTCCTGGGTGGACTCGCTGTCGATGGTGAAAAAGGGCACCTCGGTCAGGTTCTGGCGGGGCAGGGTGTCTTCCAGCGGTTCCCACTGCTCCCGGTCCTGGGGGGCCTGCTTGGCCAGGCTGTTGCGGGCCAGCACCACCCACCAGGGGGCGATGGGATCGTCCACGCCGGCGATCAGCTCCACCACTTCGGCGAAAAAGCCGTTGTCTTTCAGGGCGTGGCGCTTGAGATCGGCCAGTACCCAGTCGCCTTCCTTCAGGTCCTTGTCGTTCATCCCCTTGACGGTGCGGGCCTTGATGGCGTCTTTCATCAGCGGGTGATCGGGAACGATATTGAGCCGGTCACGGAACCACTTCACCCGGGCCACAAAGCGGGTCAGGCCGGGCTCCAGCAGGGTCTCGGGCTCCACCAGCTCCTTGTCGTTCTCGGTGCGCAGCACGGCGGTGATGCGATCGCCGTGCATGACCTTTTTCATGTGCGGGGGTGGAATGAAATAGCTTTCCTTGTCGCTGACTTCGAGAAAGCCGAAGCCCTTGGAGGTGCCTTTGACCATGCCTTCCTTGGTGGGAAGGGTGTCGCGGATTTGTTGCTTGAGCTGGGCCAGCAGGGGGTTGTCTTGAAACATGAGTTGGGAACCTGTCGAAATATCGGCCTGACTATACGGATTTACCCCTGCATTGCCAAGAACACCTTGGCTTTTGCACCAACTTGGTGCGTTTTTTGTGGCGATTTTACAGACAGTCCGGACCGTACACCAGAGTAAGGTTTGGGGTTTCCGGCTGGCCGCCGGCGTTCACGCCGCTGTGCAGCAGAAAGCGCAGGCCGTCGAGCTGGGCCGGGCTGTTGGGTGTCAGCTCGCCCGCCAGTTGCGCAATGTGCCGGTGGCCCAGGCCGCTTTCCAGATTGCCCGCCAGCATCACGTCCAGGCCCTGCGCCTCGGCCGTGGCGGCCAGCCGCCGGCACTGCGCCGGTTCGCCCAGCAGGGACGGGCGCAGCACCAGGGCGCGCAGCCCTTCGAACATCGCCGGCACATCACCGCCACAGCGGTCGGCACTGAGCGCCACCGGCCAGCCGTGCCGTTGGGCCAATGCCTGCGTGTCGGCTGGGCTGGTGCCGGGATCCAGCAGCCAGTCAATGGCCCGGTTGCCCGTATGCCGCCACAGTTCCGTCAGTTGTGCCTCACTCAGGCGGCCGCCGGCGTCCAGCACCAGCCGCAGATCGGGCACCAGCAGGGACAGCTCCCGCACCAGGCCGGCATCAAACTGCACATCACCGGTCAGGGTCAGCCAGGCCCGGGTGGGGTGCACCCGGCGGCAACGCCAGGCGCGAATAATGGCCTCACGCTCGCCTTCCAGCAGCGGCAGGCCGGGGGCGGGGGACGCGGTGAGCGGCGCCAGCGCGCAGCCCAGACCAAAGCGAATCCAGGGCTGCGTGGCGTTGTGTTCAAGGCCCTGCTCCAGCCGCTGGCAGGTGGCCAGCAGTGCGGTTCCGGTGGTGGCGATGTCGGTGGTCACCGGCGGCGCCACCTCGCCCCAGTGGCCGTCAATATTCACATAAAAGCCATGGCGGCGGCGCACGGCAATGCCGTCGATCTGCTTTTCCTTGGTCAGCGGCAGGGCGTAGCGATAAACCGAAATGGGCATGGGCGTGGCTTCCGAATAATTACTTTTATATAAAGGTAACATGCCGGCCATGGGAGTGACAGCGGTGTTAATTGCGGGGGCAGAATGGGTATCATAAGGATCTGATTTTAAGCGGGACCCCTTCATTTTATGCCCCTGAACACCTGGCTGCTGGCCATTCGGCCCAAAACCCTGCCGTTGGCGGTGGCTTCCATCCTGTTGGGGGGCGCCTCGGCCGGCGCGGTGCAACCCGGCGTGCTGGCGCTGGCCCTGCTCACGGCGCTGCTGCTGCAAATTGTATCGAACCTGGCCAACGACTATGGCGACGGCCTGCGCGGCACCGACGGGCCCGGGCGCACCGGCCCGGTGCGGGTGCTGGCCGCGGGGCATGTAACTCCGGCGCAATTGCGCTGCGCCCTGGTGCAGGTGGTGCTGCTGGCGCTGGCGAGCGGACTGGCGTTGCTGACATGGGCTCTGGGTAACGATATTGCCGCCTGGCTCGGTTTTTTACTGCTGGGCGCGCTGTCGGTGCTGGCGGCACTGGGTTACACCCTGGGCCGGCGGCCCTATGGTTACCTGGGGCTGGGGGATGCGGCGGTATTTGTGTTCTTCGGACCGGTGGCGGTGCTCGGCACGGGCTGGCTGATGCGGCCCGAGCTCACCGCCACCGGCGGCTGGGCGGCGCTGGTGGCCGGGCTGCTGGCCATGGCGGTACTCAACATCAACAACATTCGTGACCTGAAAGGCGATGCTCAAGCCGGCAAACGCACCCTGGCCCTGCGGCTGGGGTTGTACCGGGCGCGGGCCTGGCAGGGGGCGGTGCTGGCACTGGCGTTGCTGGCCGCCGAGCGGCTGATGACCGGTTGGGGATATCTGGCCCTGGCGGGCCTGTGGCCATTGGCGCAAGGGTTCCGGCTGGTGCTCACGCAGCAGGGCGAGGCACTGAACCGGGCGCTGGCGCTGACCGCCAAAGGTACCCTGGTTTTGACCGCCGGGCTGGCGCTGGGACTGGTGGCGGGGTGAGCCTGCGGGGCCTCGGCCAAAGCGCACTGCTTCTCCGGCACGCCGTAAACCCTCCATGGGGGCTCCGTTGCGCCATCCATGGCGCAACGGGCACGGCGAAGCGGACACCCTTTGTCCTCCCTGGAATGTATGGAGCTAACTGACAGCAAGCAGACAGCACCGATGTTGCTCGAAGTAGCAGTGGGGATTACCGGAGCCGACCGTCACATGCCATGGCCGAAAATTGCTCCTGCATTCTCGGCATTTCCGCCATCCCTGGCGGTCAGATGCATGTGCCGAGCGCCCCGTGGATGGGCTTGAAGCGTGTCGGCGGAGTGTAACCGCACTGATACTTCGTATTGCGGGGTGGCAGGTCATTTACCATCAGCCACTTATGCAAAAAAGTAACGGCCTGCTGCCTTTTCGGCAGTGAACTGGCCTGAGAACGGCTTTGATTTTGTGAACTCGGTCTGGTTATACTGCGACCATCTTGTCGGAGTGCCCTATGGGCTGAGACCGCGAAATGCGGGATCCGTTGAACCTGATCAGGCTAATACCTGCGAAGGGAAGCAAGTTAAGAGCGGCACCGGACCTACGCCGGCTCTTTCCTCAACACTCCCGACAAGCATTTCACCAAATGGACGCAAAAGTGAGATCGCTATGTCAAAAAAAGTAAACCGTCGTGAAGTTCGCAGCCAGGCCCAGGAATACATTCACAACCTGAAGGGCGAACCCTTTCCGAATTCTTCCCGCATTTACCTTGAAGGTTCGCGCCCGGACATAAAAGTGGCCATGCGTGAAATTGCCCTGGCCGACAGCTTCAAGGGCGGCAGCGAAGACAACCCCATTTTCGAAGCCAACGAGCCGGTACCGGTATACGATACCTCGGGCCCTTACGGCGATCCCGAGTCCGACATCGATGTGCGCCGTGGTCTGCCCCAGCTGCGCAAGCAGTGGATCCTGGAGCGGGGAGACACCGAGGAGCTGGAAAGCGCCACCTCCCATTTCACCCAGCAGCGCATGGCCGACGACGGCCTGGATCACCTGCGCTTCGAGCACCTGCCCAAGCCGCGCAAGGCCAAGGTTGGCCAGTGCGTGACCCAGATGCACTATGCCCGCAAAGGCATCATCACCCCCGAAATGGAATACATCGCCATTCGCGAAAACATGGGCCGCGAGCGGGTGCGCGACGAGCTGCTGCGAAAACAGCACCCGGGTGAGAGCTTTGGCGCCAACCTGCCGGAAAACATCACCCCCGAATTCGTGCGCAAGGAAGTGGCCGAAGGCCGCGCCATCATTCCCGCCAACATCAACCACCCGGAAGCCGAGCCCATGATCATCGGCCGCAACTTCCTGGTGAAGATCAACGCCAACATCGGCAACTCGGCGGTGACCTCCTCCATCGAGGAAGAAGTGGAGAAACTGGTGTGGTCCACCCGCTGGGGCGCCGACACCGTGATGGACCTGTCCACCGGCCGCTACATTCACGAAACCCGCGAGTGGATCCTGCGCAACAGCCCGGTGCCCATCGGTACCGTGCCCATCTATCAGGCGCTGGAAAAGGTGAACGGCGTGGCCGAAGACCTGACCTGGGAAGTGTTCCGCGACACCCTGATCGAGCAGGCCGAGCAGGGCGTGGACTACTTCACCATTCACGCCGGCGTGCTGCTGCGTTATGTGCCCATGACCGCCAAGCGGGTGACCGGCATCGTGTCTCGCGGCGGCTCCATCATGGCCAAGTGGTGCCTGACCCACCACAAGGAAAGCTTCCTGTACGAGAACTTCCGCGAAATTTGCGAAATCTGTGCCGCCTATGATGTGTCCCTGTCGCTGGGTGACGGCATGCGTCCGGGCTCCATCGCCGACGCCAACGACGAGGCCCAGTTCGCCGAGCTGCACACCCTGGGTGAGCTGACCAAGATCGCCTGGGAATACGACGTGCAGGTGATCATCGAAGGTCCGGGTCACATTCCCATGCACATGATCAAGCGCAACATGGAAGAGCAGCTGGAGCACTGCCATGAAGCGCCCTTCTACACCCTTGGGCCGCTGACCACCGACATCGCCCCGGGTTACGACCACTTTACCTCCGGCATCGGCGCGGCGCTGATCGGCTGGTACGGCTGCGCCATGCTCTGTTACGTTACCCCCAAGGAGCACCTGGGTCTGCCCAACAAGGAAGACGTGAAACAGGGCCTGATCACCTACAAGATCGCCGCCCATGCCGCCGACCTGGCCAAGGGCCATCCGGGTGCCCAGATCCGCGACAACGCCATGTCCAAGGCGCGTTTCGAGTTCCGCTGGAACGACCAGTTCAACCTGGCGCTGGATCCGGAAACCGCCCGGGAATATCACGACGAAACCCTGCCCCAGGAGTCGGGCAAGGTGGCGCACTTCTGCTCCATGTGCGGACCCAAGTTCTGCTCCATGAAGATCACTCAGGACGTGCGTGACTACGCCGCCAGCCTGGAAAACAACATAGCAGTGCAGCTGGTGGGCATGGATGGCCAGCCCGAGCTGGTGCAGGCCGGCATGGCGAAAATGTCGGAAGAATTCAAGAAACGCGGCGGTGAGCTCTATCACCAGGCCGACAAACTGGAGCAAGAATCTCTATGACCAAACCCATTGTCTGGACCATTGCCGGTTCCGACTCGGGCGGCGGGGCTGGCATTCAGGCCGACCTGCACACCATACAGGCACTGGGCGGCCACGGCTGCTCAGTCATCTCCGCCATTACCGCCCAGAACTCGGTGTCGGTATCCATGGTGGAGCCGGTGCTGATGCAGGCCTTTACCAGCCAGCTGGTATCCCTGTCCACCGACATGCAGGCCGCCGCCATCAAGGTGGGCCTGCTACCGGGCGGACTGCGCGCCGAGGTGCTGGCGCGCTACCTCAAGGAATACCGCCGCCAGTGGCAGCCCTGGGTGGTGCTGGACCCGGTGGCCATTGCCAGCACCGGCCAGTCCATGGCCGAGCCCAACCTGCTGCCGGCCATCAAGACCCACCTGCTGCCGGAAGTGGACTTGATCACTCCCAACGCCGTGGAGCTGGAAGCATTGTCGGGCATTGCGCCCGACTCGCCTCAGGCCCTGCGTGCCGGCGCCGCCGCCCTGCGGGAAATGGGCGCGGGTGCCGTGCTGGTGAAGGGGGGTCATCTGGGCTGGACCGGCGACCAGGCCATCGACTTCTACAGCGATGGCGAGCGGGAGATCTGGCTGGCCAGCCCGCGGCTGGAAACCCGCCATGGTCATGGCACCGGTTGCACCCTGTCGTCGGCCATCGCCACCGCCGTGGCGCTGGACTACCCGATTGAAGACGCCCTGGTGCTGGCCAAGGCCTATGTCAATCAGGGCCTCAAGGGTGCCGAGGCCATTGGTGCCGGTGCCGGCCCGGTGGCCCATCTGGGCTGGCCCACCAGGCTGGACGACTTCCCCGCCGTGGTGATGCCCGGCAGCAAACTGGCCGAACAGCTGGGCATTGAGGGGCCGCATCCCGAGGGCGCCTTTGCCGCCATGGACACCAACAAGCTGGGGCTGTATCCGGTGGTCACGACCGTGGCCTGGCTGGAGCGCTTGCTGAAGCAGGGCGTGCGCACCCTGCAGCTGCGCATCAAGGACAAGACCGATGCCGAAGTGGAAGCCGATATCAAGGCTGCCGTCGAGCTGGGCCGGCGTTACAACGCCCGGCTGTTTATCAACGACTACTGGCGGCTGGCCATTGAGCACGGCGCCTACGGTGTGCACCTGGGCCAGGAAGACATCGAAGTGGCGGATCTGGAGGCCATTCGCGCCGCCGGCCTCAAGCTGGGGCTCTCCACCCACGGCTATTACGAAATGCTGCGGGCCCGGGAGCTGAAACCTTCCTACCTGGCACTGGGGCATATTTTTCCCACCAAAACCAAGGATATGCCGTCCCGCCCCCAGGGCCTGGAGCGGCTGCACCGCTATGTGGCGCTGATGCAGGACGAGTTCCCGCTGGTGGCCATTGGCGGCATCAGCAAGGACCGGGTACCTTTGGTGGCACAAACCGGTGTGGGCAGCATCGCCCTGGTCACCGCCATTACCGAGGCGGCAGACCCGGATGCAGCCACCCGGGAACTGCTGCACATGGTGGAGGGCTAAATATGCTCAGCGATAGCGAATTCATGCGATACAGCCGGCATCTGCTGCTGGAAGAGGTGGGAGAGGAAGGTCAGCTCAAGCTGAAAAATGCCTCCGTGCTCATCGTCGGCCTAGGCGGGCTGGGCTCGCCGGCGTCCCAGTATCTGGCAGCGGCCGGGGTCGGCACCCTGTGGCTGGCCGACTTCGATCAGATCGAGGTCAGCAACCTGCAGCGCCAGACCCTGTATGACGTCGACAGCCTGAAAATGGCCAAGGCCGAAGTGGCCCGGGAAAAGCTGCAAAAGCTGAACCCGGAAGTCGAGCTGGTGGCGGTCAATCAGAAGATGGACGAGCACAGCCTGGCCGGCTTTGTGGCCGAGGCGGATCTGGTGCTGGACTGCACCGACAACATGACGGTGCGCCAGGCCCTGAACGCCACCTGCTACGCCCAGGGCAAGCCCCTGCTGGTGGGCGCGGCCATTCGCTTTGAAGGCCAGCTGCTGGCGCTGGATCCGTCCCGCGACCATGGATGCTATCGCTGCCTGTATGGCCCGGAAATGGAAGAACGGCTGACCTGCAGCAACGCCGGTGTGATTGGCCCGGTAGTGGGCACCATCGGTCTGCTGCAGGCGCTGGAAGCCATCAAATTTCTAACCGGCACCGGCACCGTGCCCTGGGGTGAGCTCAAGCTGTTTGACGCCAAGGCCCACCGCTGGCACGGCCTGAAGGTGCCGAAGGATCCGGCCTGTCCGGTATGTGGACCCAAGGGGAGCTAAAACTATGCACATTATTCTCAACGACGAACAACATCCCCTGACCGAGGGAACCACCCTGGCGCAACTGCTGGCCGAGCTGGAGCAGGACAAGCCCGGGGTGGCGGTGGCGCTCAACCGCGAAGTGGTGGCGCGCAGCCAGTGGGCCGAGCGCCGGCTCGAACCCAACGACAACATTACCCTGTTCCACGCCATTGCCGGAGGCTGACATGAGTCTGACCATTGCCGATAAAACCTTTGAATCCCGCCTGTTCACCGGCACCGGCAAGTTTGCCAACGGCAGACTGATGCAGGACGCCCTGGCCGCCTCCGGTTCCCAGCTGGTGACCATGGCGCTGAAGCGGGTGGATCTGAAAAACCACAGCGACGACATTCTGCCGCCGCTGTTGGAGCTGGGGGTGAACCTGCTGCCCAATACCTCCGGCGCCAAGGATGCCGACGAAGCCCTGTTTGCCGCCCGGCTGGCCCGGGAAGCCCTGGGCACCCACTGGCTCAAGCTGGAAATTCACCCGGATCCCAAGTACCTGCTGCCCGACCCTATTGAAACCCTCAGGGCCGCCGAGCGGCTGGTGAAGGAAGGTTTTATCGTGCTGCCCTACTGCGGTGCCGATCCGGTGCTGTGCAAGCGGCTGGAAGAGGTGGGCTGTGCTGCTGTGATGCCCCTGGGTGCACCCATCGGCTCCAACAAGGGCCTGGTGACCCATGATTTTCTGGAAATCATCATTGAGCAGAGCACGGTGCCGGTGGTGGTGGATGCCGGCATCGGAGCTCCCAGCCACGCCGCCTACGCCATGGAGCTGGGCGCCGATGCCGTGCTGGTGAACACCGCCATTGCCGTGGCCGGCGATCCCGTGGCTATGGGTGATGCCTTCCGCCGGGCAGTGATCGCCGGGCGCATGGGCTATGAAGCCGGTCTCGCCGGACAAAGCCAGCAGGCCCAGGCATCCAGCCCGCTGACTGCCTTCCTGGAGACCTTATGAGCTTCTTCGATGTCTGGTCATCCATGGACTGGGATGACATCAAAATGACCATCTACAGCAAGCGCGCCGCCGATGTGGAGCGGGCGCTGGCCAGGCCAAAGCGGGATCTGAACGACTTTATGGCGCTTATCTCGCCGGCGGCCGAGCCCTATCTCGAGCAGATGGCCCAGCAGTCCTACCGGCTGACCCGGCAGCGCTTCGGCAATACCGTGGGTTTTTATATTCCCCTGTATCTGTCCAACCTGTGCGCCAACGACTGCACCTATTGCGGCTTTTCCATGAGCAACCGGCTCAAGCGCAAGACCCTGAACGCCGAAGAGATCGAGCAGGAATGCCTGGCGATCAAGGCCATGGGTTTCGACACCGTGCTGCTGGTCACCGGCGAGCACGAGGGCAAGGTGGGGCTCGACTACTTCAAGCAAATGCTGCCCATCGTAAAGCGCCACTTCAGCTATGTGATGATGGAAGTGCAGCCGCTGTCTCAGCAAGAATACGCCGAGCTGCGCCAGTACGGCCTCGACAGCGTCATGGTGTATCAGGAAACCTACCAGCACCTGACCTACGACGAGCACCATATTCGCGGCAAGAAAAAGGACTTCCGCTGGCGGCTGGAAACCCCGGATCGGCTGGGCAAGGCCGGCATCGACAAGATTGGCCTGGGCGCCCTGTTCGGGCTGGAAGACTGGCGCACCGACAGTTTTTACACTGCGGCGCACCTGCGCTACCTGCAGAAGCACTACTGGAAGACCCGTTATTCGGTGTCGTTCCCGCGGCTGAGGCCCTGTACCGGTGGCCTGCAGCCCAAGTCGATCATGACCGACCGCCAGCTGGTGCAGCTGATCTGTGCCTACCGCCTGCTCGACGGCGAGCTGGAGCTGAGCCTGTCCACCCGGGAAGCCCGGGAGTTCCGCGATAAGGTGATCCCGCTCGGCATCACCAGTATCAGCGCCGGCTCCAAAACCCAGCCCGGCGGCTATGTGGAGAACGTCAAGGAAGAGCTGGAGCAGTTCGAAATCGACGACGACCGCAGCCCCGCCGAGGTGGCCAGGGCCATTGCCGCCACCGGCCTGCAGCCGGTGTGGAAAGACTGGGACAACAGCTACTCTGCAAGCCGCTGAAGCTTGAAGCCGCTCGATAGAGGCTGCAGGTACCATGCTGTGCCTGCAGCCTTTTTGTTTTACTTACCTCTTAAAGCTGATCGCTTACAGCTCCCGCAGGGTCACGACGAACCGGGTCGCCGCTGTGGCCACAGGAATGGCAGTTGCTCACGGCAACGACTAGAATGGTCGTTTTTCATTCCCGTCCCGAGGCAGCATGAATAACACGCACAGCAAGGTGATTGGCTATATATTGTGGATCTTCGGGTTCATGGGCGCCCACCGTTTCTATTATGGTCGTCCCGTCAGTGGCACCATCTACTTCTTTACTCTTGGGCTGTTCTTTATCGGCTGGATTGTGGATCTGTTTCTTATTCCGTCTTTGGATCGGGCTGCCGATGAGCGTTACGCCACCGGCCCCAAGGACTACAGCATCAGCTGGATACTGATGACCTTCCTCGGCTTCTTCGGTTTGCACCGGCTCTATCTGGGCAAGTGGGTTACCGCCATTATCTGGTTCCTGACCGGCGGCCTGTTCCTGATTGGCTATCTCTACGACTACTGCACCCTTAACGCCCAGATCGACGAGGTTAACCGCCGCTCCCGGCGCTTTGGCTGAGCCAGCCTAGCCTACCAAGCTCAGGGCAAGCGCTCTGGCCTGAAGGGCGGCCTGTTTGTCGCCCAGCACCTGCGCCTGCACAATGGCGCCCTCCTTCAGCAGGCTCAGGGTGCAGGCAAGCTGTGCGGCGGCCGTCTCCTTCAAGCCCGCCTTCATTAAACAGGATGTCAGCATTCCCGTGACCGCCGCCTTGTGTTGCGCACACTGCCGGTGCAGTTCATGCTCTGGGTCGCCATATTCGGCGCAGGTATTGATAAAAAAACAGCCGTGGAACGGGGCCAGCCTGCTTTCACGGTCGTTGATCCAGTCATCCAGTGCCGAGAACAGCGCCTCTATCACGCCCTTCGGGCCGGGGCCACTTTGTTCCAGCCGCTCTTGCAGCCACTCCAGAAATACCCTATCCCGATGAGCGATCACCGCCGCCACCAGCGCTTCCTTGCCGGAAAAATGGTGATACAGGGTTTTTTTGGCCACCCCCGACTCCTGCAGTATCTGATTGATGCCCACGGCATGAATGCCCTGGCGGTAGAACAGATCAAAGGCGGTGGTCACCAGCTGTTGGCGTTTATCCATAAGGTTCTCCTGTTGCTGGAGTCATATTGACAGGGGGAGACCAGTCTGTCTACATTGGTTGTGCATAGACAGATCGGTCTACCTTCTGCATAAGGGACAGTCAAAATGAGAAACAGTGAGAATGGTCTGGCACGGTTTATGGAGCGTTATTCGGCGCTGGTGGCGGGGGTGGGGGCCATGTTGTGCATTACCACTCTGGCCGGGCTGGAGGGGTTACACGCGTCAGGGTTGTGGCTGATGGCACCGTTTGGTGCAACCATGGTGATTTTGTTTGGCCTGCCCGACAGTCCGCTGGCCCAGCCCCGGAACATTTTTTTTGGCCACCTGCTCACCACCCTGGTGGGGCTGATTGTGCTGAACAGCCTCGGCGTAGAGCCCTGGTCACTGGGGCTGGCGGTGGGACTGGCGGTCAGCCTGATGCTGCTGACCCACACCACCCATCCGCCGGCCGGGGCCAATCCGCTGATCGTGATGCTGAGCGGTCAGGACTGGAGCTTTCTGTGGTCGCCGGTGGCGCTGGGGGCCGTCATTATCATCCTGGGTGGCCTGGCCTTTCATCGTGCCACCGGCCGGCGTTATCCCGCGCGCTGGTAACCGCGGGGCAACGTTCATGTTTTACGTGCTATCCGGTAGCATCGGGTTCATCAACATGAACCAGTGCAAGGAGCACCATGAACACTAAACAGATCATTACCGCACTCAAGGCGGTGCGGGTGCAAAAGCCGCTGGTGCTGAACATCACCAATTTTGTGGTGATGAACAACAGCGCCAATGGCCTGCTGGCGCTGGGGGCGTCACCGATCATGGCTCACTCCCGGGACGAGCTGGCGGAGCTGGTACCGCTGGTGGGGGCTGTGGTCATCAATATCGGCACCCTCGACAGCCGCTGGATTGAGCGCATGGTCATGGCGGTAGATCTGGCCAACCGGCACGGCAAGCCGGTGGTGCTGGATCCGGTGGGCTGTGGGGCCAGCAGCCTGCGCACTCACACCTCGCGCCGGCTGGCGAGTCAGGCAGAGCGGCTGATTATTCGTGCCAATGCCTCCGAGATCATTGCCCTGGCCGGCGAGCAGGCCGGCGTTCAGGCACAGGGGCGGGGTGTGGATGCGCTCGACGGCACCGAGGCGGCGCTGGCAGCGGGGCATTACCTGGCCGGCCATTACGGGGCCAGTGTGGTGATCTCCGGTGAAACCGACATCATTATTCATGAAAGTAGCGAAATTCGCCTGCACAATGGCCACCCCATGATGCCCTTCGTTACCGGCACGGGTTGCACCCTGTCGGCGCTTACCGGCGCCTTTGCCGCCGTGGGCGAGGGGTCGGGAGTGGCCGCCACGGCGGTGATGGGGGTAGCCGGTGAGGTGGCCGCAGAGAACTCTCCCGGCCCCGGCAGTCTGCAGCTGAACCTGCTCGATGCCCTTTACCGGCTGGATGCTGATACCCTGGACCGCCGCCTGAAAATAAAGGTGAACACCCCATGAACCCCTATCGTTTATATCTGGTGACCGACGACCGCCAGCCCATTGGAACCCTGCAAACAGTGGTCGCCGAAGCGGTCGCCGGTGGCGTGACCCTGGTGCAGGTACGGGAAAAACACGGCGACGTGCGCGCCTTTATTGAACGGGCCGAGGCGGTGCAGGAGGTACTTAAAGGCACCGGTGTGCCGCTGATCATCAACGACCGGGTGGATGTGGCGCTGGCGGTGAACGCCGACGGAGTGCACCTGGGCCAGTCCGACATGCCCGCCGCCCATGCCCGCCGCCTGTTGGGCCCGGAGCGGCTGCTGGGACTGTCGGTGGAAACCGAACAACAACTGTTCGAGTCCGAATTATTGCCGGTGGACTACCTGGGTCTGAGTGCGATTTTTGCCACCCCCACCAAAACCGATCTGAACAGGCACTGGGGTATCGACGGCCTGCGGCAGGCGCTGAAGTACAGTTCTCGGCCCATTGTTGCCATTGGCGGCATTCATGCCGGCAATCTGCCCGAAGTAGCGCAAACCGGTGTGCACGGCGTGGCCCTGGTATCGGCCATTTGCCGTGCGCCCTGTCCGCGTTCGGCGGCTCAGGCACTCGGCCGGTTGATGGGGTGATTACATCACCGCAACCAATTAGCAGGCTATTGTTTCGTGTTTTTGTGTACTTTTGGCGTACTTTTACGCAAGTGACTGTAAATTAGAGGCTGACTCCTTTAGTATGGCAAGGTTTTTGCAGTAGAAGGAGTTAATTGTGAGCAAGCAAAAAATCGCGATTTTGGGCGCCGGTCCCAGTGGTCTGGCACAGTTGAGAGCGTTTGAAGCAGCTCGCAAGGCAGGCGTTCAGGATCTGCCGGAAATCGTTTGTTTTGAAAAGCAAAGTGACATCGGTGGCATGTGGAATTACACATGGCGCACGGGTTTAGATAAAAATGGCGAGCCAGTTCATGGCAGCATGTATCGGTATTTGTGGTCCAACGGCCCGAAAGAGTGTCTGGAATTTGCCGACTACTCCTTTGACGAGCATTTCGGCCGGGCCATTCCTTCCTATCCGCCGCGTGCCGTGCTGAAAGACTACATCATGGGTCGTATCGACAAGCAGGCCATTTCTAACTACATCCGTTTTGAATGCCCGGTGCGCTGGGTAAGCCATGACGACGCCACCGGCAAGTTCACCGTCACCGTGATGAACCACAAGACCGGCCTGCAGGAAAGCGACGAGTTTGACTATGTGGTGGTGGCCACCGGTCATTTCTCTACCCCCAACATGCCCTACTTTGAAGGGGTGGAGCAGTTCCCGGGCCGGGTACTGCATGCCCATGACTTCCGCGACGCGCTGGAATTCAAGGACAAAAACGTGCTGCTGGTGGGCGCCAGCTATTCCGCGGAAGACATCGGCTCCCAGTGCTACAAGTACGGCGCCAAATCGGTGACCATCAGCTATCGCAGCAGCCCGCTGGGCTTTGACTGGCCCGAGGGCATGGAAGAGCGGCCGCTGCTGGCCCACTTCGACGGTAACACCGGCTATTTTGCCGACGGCTCCAGCAAGGCGTTCGACGCCATCATCATGTGCACCGGCTATCTGTTCCACTTCCCGTTCCTGCCGGATGCACTGCGGCTCAAGACTCACAACTGCCTGTATCCGGACAACCTGTACAAGGGCATTTTCTTCCAGAACAACCCGAAGATGATTTATCTGGGCATGCAGGATCAGTATTTCACCTTCAACATGTTCGACGCCCAGGCCTGGTATGCCCGCGATGTGATCCTCGGCAAGATTGCCCTGCCGGATGCGGATGAGCGCCGGCAAGACATGGATCGCTGGCTGCAACGCCACGAGCAGCTGGGTGGCTGCTGCGACGCCATCGACTTCCAGGCCAGCTACATTCGCGATCTGCTCGGGCCCACCGATTATCCCGAATTCAAGGTGGAAGAGCAGGCGGCGTTGCTGAAGGAATGGCAGCAGGACAAACAGGCCGGCATCATGAGCTTCCGCGAGAAGTGTTACCGCTCCACCGTAACCGGTACCATGGCCACCCGCCTGCCGGCCAGCTGGCTGGAGATCAAGGATGACTCGCTGGAAAGCTTTATGTCCCTCGACTTTATCGAGAACAAAAGCTTCGACAAGGTTGATTGATACCGCCGCAGCTAATATGTAGCTGCCGCTTTAGCCGGCAGAGCCTGTGAATGCATCACTGTCTGCTATTTCGCGCCAACTAAAGTGGCGCCTGCAGCTTGCCGGCGTGACCGGTATTGAGAATAGAAAGCCCGCTTTATCAAGCGGGCTTTTTGGTTGCTTAGAACTGCGCTCTGAACTTCCGGTACTCCCGCTGCGCCTCACTGGCGGTGGTGGTGAGCAGCCGCAGTGCCTGGCCCGGGCGGCACTGGGCCAGCTGAGCGCAGGACAGGGGCGAGAGGGTACCGAGGCGCGGATAACCGCCAATGGTCTGGCGGTCGTTCAGCAGCACGATGGGCTGGCCGTCCGGGGGCACCTGTACTGCGCCCAGGGTGAGGCCTTCCGAGACAAGCGTTTCCATGTTGCACTGCAACAAGGATCCTTTCAGCCGGATCCCCATGCGATCCGATTGAGGATCCACGGTCCACGGGCGGCTCAGCGCCTCGATCAGGCTGTGATCCTCGAAATGACGGAACTGGGCGCCGGGGATCAGTGCCAGCACCGGATCGTCCTGGTAACCCCGCCTTTCCCTCTCGGGCAGGGAACGGTTTGAGCCAGCATTCTGCGTGGCCCTGTCAAACCTCAGCTCGTCACCGGCCGCCAGCGGGCTGCCGTCGCCCTTGTGGCCGCCCAGGCCATCCCGCACCACGCAGGCGGTGCTGTCCAGCACGGGCTCGGCCTGAAAACCGCCGGCCACCGCCAGATAGGCGCGAACCCCGCTGCGGGCCATGCCCAGGGCAAGGGTCTCACCGGGTTCCAGGGTAAACGATTGCCAGTGGGGCAGGGGCCGGCCATTCACCCGCGCCTGCATATCGGCACCACAGAGCGCCAGCCGGCAGGGCTGCTGTGCGGTAAGTGTGAGCCCCCCAAGGGTGATTTCCAGCGCGGTGGCGCCCCAGCCATTGCCCACCAGCCAGTTGGCCCAGGCCCAGGCGTGCAGGTCTGCCGGTCCGCCCTGGGCCACCCCCAGATGGCGCACACCAAAACGGCCGGCATCCTGCAGGGTGCTGAGGGGGCCGGGCTTTTCAATCAGCAGACTCATGGCGCCTCCATGGGGCTGGTATCGCCCCCCAGCCGTTCAAATTCGGCCTTGCTCACCGGCTCAAAGCGCACGCGATCGCCCACCCGCAGCAGGCTCAGGTTTTGGCTGGCGGGGTCAAACAGCCTGGCCGGAGTACGCCCCAGCAGGTTCCAGCCGCCGGGGGTGGTGCGGGGGTAGGCGGCGGTCTGGCGGCCGGCCAGGGCCACGCTGCCGGCAGGCACTGTTGAGCGCGGGCTTGCCAGCCGGGGCGTTTCAAGTTGCTCGGGCAGGGTGCCCATAAAGGCAAACCCGGGGGCAAACCCCAGGGCAAACACCCGGTAGGTGTGGCCGCTGTGCAGTTCAATGATTTGCTGTGTGCTCAGGCCGGTATGCTGTGCCAGCCGGGCCAGATCCGGCCCCACGCTGGGGTGATACCACACCGGCAGGGTTTTCACTTCGTGCTGAGTGTTGTCTTCCAGCGGCTCCAGCTTTGCCAGCAATTGTTGCAGCAAGCGACCGGCCTCGGCGTGATCCAGGGTGAGCGGGTCAAACTGCACCAGCAGTGTGGTGTAGGAGGGCACCAGCTCCACCAGCTGCTTGCCAAAGGCCTGCTCACAGGCCTGCACCAGGGCGGCAATCCAGTTCATGCTGGCTTCGTCGATATCGTCGAACAGCCGCACCAGCCAGGCATCGAAGCCGGCGTTTTCCAGCCTGGGGTTCATGCCGGGCCATCCAGCATGCGGCGAATGGCGGCCACGGCGGCAATGGACTCGGGATTGTCGCCGTGCACACATAGGGTGTGGGCGGCCAACACCAGCGGGCTGCCGTCGATGGCGGTGAGCGGCTCACCAGCGGCAATGCGCCGGGCCTGCTCGACAATGACTTCGGGAGCATGATGTACGGCGCCGGGCTGGCTGCGGGGCACCAGAAAGCCGGCGGCGTCGTAGGCGCGATCGGCAAAGGCCTCAAACCACAGGGTCACGCCATGCTGGTCGGCCAGTTCCTGCGCCGGCTGCGGATTGACGGTGGCCATCAGCATCAGCGGCAGGCTGGCATCAAAAGCGGCCACGGCGCGCATAATGGCCGCCAGGGTGGCCTGGTTTTTCATCATGTCGTTATAGAGGGCGCCGTGGGGCTTAACGTAGTGCACCCGCGTGCCTTCGGCCCGGCATATGGCATGCAGTGCGCCCAGCTGGTAGAGCACCATGTTTTCCACTTCGGCGGGCGAGCAGGCCAGGGAGCGGCGGCCAAAGCCCACCAGATCCGGGTAGGCGGGGTGCGCTCCCACTTTTACCCCGTGAGACGCCGCCAGTGCCACGGTGCGGCGCATGGTGTCGGGGTCGGCGGCGTGAAAGCCGCAGGCCACGTTGGCCAGGTCCACAAAGGGCATGACCGCCTCGTCCTGCCCCATGGTCCAGGGGCCGAAGCTTTCTCCCATGTCGGCGTTCAGCAGTAATTTGGCCATGATGTTTCGTTCCCTGAATAATGAATAAGTCCCATTTTACTGCGCCGGCGACACCTGTGCATGAAAGACTATTGCCAGCGGATGGTTTCCGATTATGATATGCGCTCATTTTAACCAAGAGGTCCGGCCAAACGCCGGTGTACGATATGGACTGCTCGCGAAGTTGCTTGCAACACGCTGTTAATCATTCATTTTCCTGCCTTTCCCCGCTTTTTCCGGCGTCCGCCGTTTTGTTCCGACCCGCTCGCTGCCGTGGCTATACTCACGTTGCCGGCCTGGCGCGCGTTGTTCGCTGATCCGCTAAACCACATTCTCTCAACGAGGTAAAACATGGAATTCCTGATGGATCCGTCTGTGTGGGCGGGTTTGCTGACACTGGTTATTCTTGAAATCGTACTGGGTATCGACAACCTGGTGTTTATCGCCATTCTGGTGAAAAAACTGCCGCCTCATCAGCGCGACCGGGCGCGGGTAATTGGCCTGACCCTGGCGCTGGTCATGCGGCTGGGTCTGCTGAGCGTGGTGTCCTGGCTGGTGACGCTCACCACACCGCTGGTGACCCTGGGTGAGTTCAGCTTCTCGGGCCGGGATCTCATTCTTATGGCCGGTGGTCTGTTCCTGCTGTTCAAGGCCACTTCAGAGCTGCACGAGCGGCTGGAAGGCAAAATGCACGAGGAGGAGACCAGCAACGTCTATGCCGGCTTCGGCGTGGTGATTGCCCAGATCCTGGTGCTGGATGCGGTGTTCTCGCTCGACTCCATTATTACCGCCGTGGGCATGGTGGACAGTCTGGCGGTGATGATGATCGCCGTAGTGGCGGCCATGGTGGTGATGCTGGCGGCCTCCAAGTCACTCACCGACTTTGTGAACGCGCACCCCACGGTCGTGGTGCTGTGTCTGAGCTTCCTGCTGATGATCGGTTTCAGCCTGGTGGCGGAAGGCTTTGGCTTCCATATTCCCAAGGGCTATCTGTATGCGGCCATTGGCTTCTCTATTCTGATCGAGTTCTTTAACCAGCTGGCCCAGCGCAACAAGGTGCGACAGGAGGCTCACCGGCCCCTGCGTGAGCGCACCACAGACGCTATTTTCCGGCTGATGGGCGGCAAGGAAAAAACCGAAGACGAGTCTGAGGAAACGCCCAAGCAAACCGAGCAGCAGGGCTTTGTGGAAGAAGAGCGCAACATGATCAGCGGCGTGCTGTCGCTGGCCGAGCGCTCCATTCGCACCGTGATGACGCCCCGCTCCGACATTGTGTGGCTGGATGTGAACGACACCCGGGAAGAGCAGGTGGCGGAGCTGATGGCCTCGTCTCACAGCCAGTTTCCGGTGTGTGACGGCGAGCTCGACAACCTGCTGGGCGTGGTGCGCGCCAAGGATCTGATGGCCGGTCTGAAGGCGGGCAAAACCCTGGCCGAGCTGGCCGAAGGCGGCGCGCCCATTATTGTGCCCGACAGCATCAGCGTGATCCGTCTGCTTAACGTGCTGCGTGACGCCCGCGGCAACATGGTGCTGGTGAACGACGAGTTCGGCACCGTGCAGGGTCTGGTAACGCCTCACGACCTGCTGGAAGCCATTGTGGGTGAGTTTCTGGATGAAGACGAAGATCCGGAAGTGATCACCGAAGACAACGGCTGGTTGGTAAAGGGCAGCACTGATCTGCACTATCTGGAGCAGGTGCTGGCGCGCAAGGGACTGGTGGATCCGGACGACGAATACGCCACCTTGGCGGGCATGCTGCTGGCGCTGGCCGGCCAGCTGCCGGAAGCCGGCGCGGTGTTTGAGCACGAGGATCTGCGCTTTGAAGTGACCGAAGTGGAAGACTTCCGCATCGCCCAGGTGCGCATTACGCCACTGGCCGCCTGAGCCGGCGGTTAATCAGCAAGGGAGCACGATGTGCTCCCTTTTTTCGTCTGCACGTTCCGCAACGAGTCGGAATAATGACCAGCTCCGCTGACACGCCGTGAATCCTTCCATGGAGGCTCCGCCGCGCCATCCATGGCGCAGAGGGTCAGCGGAACTGTGCCATCATCCCTCCTTTCTTGGCCCCGAGCCGTCTGCCCTTGTACTAGACAGCTCAGAGGTTGAACGAAGCAGCAGCAGGGATTGCCGTAGCCGACCGTCACATGCCATGGACGGCATGTGCCGAGCGTCCCATGGATGGGCTCGAAGCGTGTCGGCGTAGGTAACCCTGTCGCTGCTTCGCATGATGCACCTTACAAAACCTGCTCTATCGCCGCCTTCAGCCGCTTACTCTCGGGCCCAGTAATGCTGGAAAACACCTCGGTGACCCGGCCTTCCCGATCAATTACAAACTTGTAAAAGTTCCAGCGGGGCTGCTTGCCGGTCTGGCGAGTGATCTCCTTGAAAATGGGGTGGGCATCGTCGCCTTTTACGCTCACCGGTGCCGCCATGTCAAAGGTCACGCCGTAATTCACAAAGCACATTTCCGCTGCTTCGGCCTCGCTTTTGGCTTCCTGCTTGAAGTCGTTGGAGGGAAAGCCCACCACCTTTAATCCCTGATCCTTGTATTGCTGATACAGGGCTTCCAGCCCCTCAAACTGGCCGGTAAAGCCGCAGTGACTGGCGGTGTTTACCACCAGCAGCGGCTGGCCGGTGAACTGGCGCATATCCAGGGTGGTGTCGGAGTGCAGCCGGGGCAGCTGGTGCTCATACAGAGCGGCGGTGTTTGGCTCCGTGGCGGAGGCTGTCTGACACAGCAGCAGGCCGCACAGACCACAGAAGAATTTCTTCATTTGAATCTCTCCTTGAAAGAGGGTCAGCTACAAGCATGGCTCATGGGTTTGGTCACAGAGACCCTGCTCACTAAAAAATGCTTGCATTGAAGAGGGAGGATGAAGGATATTTGTGATGTTATATTATAACAATATCAACCATTCATTCTTCTGTTCAGGTAGCCCCCATGTTGCAACCCCGTTCGATCCTGCTCGGTGCCGGCCTGCTGGCCGTTACCGCTGTTTCTCATGCCACCGAAGGCGTGCTCGACATCGTCGCGCCCTGGGAGATTGGCAGCACAGACCCCGCCAAGGCCGGTTATGTTTACACTCGGCTGCAGATCAGCGAGACCCTGGTAGAGGTCGACGATCGGGGCCAGCCCGAGGCCGGCCTGGCCGAAAGCTGGACGCTGTCTGAAGACCGGCTGACCTGGCGCTTTCGCCTGCGCCCGGGCGTGCAGTTTCACGACGGCAGCCCGCTGACCGCCGAGGTGGCCGTGCAGGCGTTGAACCTGGCCCTGGCCAAACCGGGCATGCTGAGTCAGGCGCCGGTGGCGGCCATTGCCGCCGAAGGCAACGAGGTGGTGGTGCGGCTGCGCAGTCCCTTTGCGCCGCTGCCGGCCCTGCTGGCGCACAGCTCGGTGCAGATACTGGCGCCGGCGTCCTACAACGAGGCGGGCGAAGCCACCCAGGTCATTGGCACCGGCCCCTACCGCATTGAACAGCTGCAAATGCCGCAAAAGCTGACCGCCGGAGTCTTTCAGGATTACTGGGGTGAAGCCCCGGCCATTGAACGGCTCAGCTACCTGGCCGCCGGCCGGGGCGAAACCCGGGCACTGATGGCCGAAAGCGGCGATGCCGATGTCGTGTTTACCCTGGATCCGGCAAGCCGAGCCCGGCTGCAGCGCAATGCCAAACTCGCCGTGCAGGCCGTGGCCATTCCCCGCACCGTGACCCTGAAGGTAAACGCCGGGCATCCCTTTTTGGCCGAGCCCGAGGCGCGCCGGGCCCTGAGTCTGGCGCTGGAGCGCACCGGCATGGCGGTGGCCCTGCTGCGCACCCCCGAGGCCGGTGCCGGCCAGCTGTTTCCGCCGTCCATGACCGACTGGCACCTGAGCCAGGTGAGCGGTGCCGAGCGGGATCTGCAACAGGCCAAGGCCCTGCTTGCCGGGCTGGGCTGGCAGGCGAACGACAAGGGCATGCTCAGCCGCAACGGCACGCCCTTTAAACTGACCCTGACCACCTTCTCCGACCGGCCCGAGCTGCCCCTGCTGGCCACCGCCATTCAGGATCAGTGGCGGGAGCTGGGGGTGGAGCTGGCGGTGAACGTGGCCAACTCCAGTGAAATACCCGCCGGTCACCGGGACGGTACCCTGGAGCTGGGGCTGATGGCCCGCAACTTTGCCCTGGTGCCCGATCCTCTGGGCACCCTGCTGCAGGACTTTGGACCGAACGGCGGCGACTGGGGCGCGATGAACTGGCACTCCGAGCGCCTGGGCGAGATTTTGCAGCAACTGCTGACCGCCACCCAGGACCAGGATACCGCCGCATTGCGCCGTGAAGCCGCCACCATTTTGCATGAGCAGCTGCCGGTGATTCCCGTGGCCTGGTATCAGCAGACCGCCGCCGTATCCAGGCAGGTTGAGGGCTTCAGCATGGATCCCTTTGAGCGCAGCTATCGCGTGAGCGACATGAGGTGGGCCCAGTGATACCGGTATTAAGCTATCGGCTGATGCAGGCGGTGCTGGTGGCGCTGATGGTGGGCGTGCTGACCTTTGTGCTCACCCAGGCGCTGCCCGGCGACATGGCCTTTCGCATTGCCGCCGGCCGTTATGGTTATGACCATGTAAATGCCGCCGCCGCCGCCGCGGTGCAGGCCGAGCTGGGACTGGGCCTGCCCGCCTGGCAGGCCCTGGGCCAGTGGCTGTGGGATCTGCTGCGGCTCGACCTGGGCAACTCCCTGGTGAGCGGCGACCCTGTCATTGAGGAATTGCGTCACCAGCTGGGCCACTCCTTCACCCTGGCCGTGGCCGCGGTGGGCCTGTCGCTGTTGCTGGGGCCGCCCCTTGGCCTGCTCGCCGGGCTCAGGCCCGGCGGCCGGCTGGACCGGCTGACCCTGGTGCTGGCCACCGTGCTGCGGGCCCTGCCTCAGTTTGTGATCGGCATTTTGCTGGTGATGTTGCTGGCGGTGCAGCTGGGCTGGCTGCCCGCCGCCGGCCATGGCACCGCCGCCCACACCCTGCTGCCGGCGCTGACCCTGGCCCTGGGGCTGGCGGCGGTGGCCTGCCGAGTGAGCCGCAACGCCATGCAGGGCGTGGCCGACTCCGCCTATTACGCCTTTGGCCGCACCAAGGGGCTGAGCGAGGGCCGAGTGTTTATGCGCCATGGCCTGCGTAATGTGGCGGTGCCGGTGCTGGCCCATCAGGCCATGCAACTGGTGTATCTGATCGAAGGCGTGGTGGTGGTGGAAACCCTGTTTGCCTGGCCCGGCATCGGCCATGCCCTGGTGCACGCCATCGTGGCGCGGGACGTGCCCATGATCCAGGGCACCGCCCTGGTGCTGGGGCTGATGTTCGTACTGCTGAACGCCCTGGTGGACCTGTTGTGCCACCGTATCGATCCGAGAAGGAGAGAAGTATGAGCCAGGTGACTGACCTTGCCGCCCCGGCGGCCCAAGCCGGCGGTCGCCGGTGGCTGAACACCCGTCAGCGCTGGGGTGCCGGCCTGTTGCTGGCCCTGGCCCTGTTTGGCTTTGTGTTGCCGCTGGTGATGGATCTGGATCCGGTAAAGCAGAATTACAGTCGCATTTTGGCCGCGCCGGGAGCAGCCGAACCGTTTGGCACCGATCACCTGGGCCGCAGCATGCTGGCGCGTATGAGCTCGGCGGTGCAGTTGTCTTTGGGCCTGTCGCTGCTGGGCGTGGTGACCGCCGCCGTGCCCGGCGTGCTGCTGGGCGTGCTTGCCGGCTGGCGCGGCGGCTGGGTAGACCGGGCGCTGGGCGTGCTGGCCGACACCCTGCTGGCCCTGCCCGGGCTGTTGCTGGTGCTGCTGCTGGTGGCCCTGGCGCCGGGCAATTTCTGGACCCTGTATGTGGGCATTGCCCTGGTGCTGTGGATTGAATATTTTCGCGTGGTGCGCCTGACCACCCGTACCCTGATGGCGTCGCCGCAAATCGAGGCCTCGCGCCTGCTGGGCTTTGGCCCCGGCTATATAGTGCGCCGTCACCTGTGGCCGGCGCTGGCGCCCGTGGTGCTGACCCTGGGTGCCTTTGGCGCCGCCACTGCCATTCTGGCCATTGCCGCCCTGGGTTTTGTCAGCGTCGGGCTGCGCCCGCCCACCGCCGAGCTGGGCCTGATGATGACCGAGCTGTTGCCCTATTACCACGAGGCCCCCTGGATACTGCTGCAACCCATAGCGGCGGTGTTTCTGCTGGTGCTGGCCCTTAACCTGCTGGCGGGAGGCCGCAAACCATGACCGAATTGCTGAAAGCACAGCAACTGGCGGTGCCCGGCATAGTGCGGCCGCTGTCGTTTACCCTTACCGCCGGACGGCCGCTGACCCTGCTGGGGGAAACCGGCTCCGGCAAAAGCCTGATTGCCCAGGCCATTATGGGCAACCTGCCGGCGGCGCTGCGGGTGGAAGGCCGGCTCTGGCTGCGGGGCGAAGAGCTCAGCGGCCGGCCCGCCGCCGAGCGGCGCAAACTGTGGGGCCGCCGGCTCACCATGCTACCCCAGGAGCCCTGGCTGGCGCTGGACCCCACCATGAAGGCGGTGGATCAGGTGGCCGAGGGCTATCGCTACCTGGCGGACCGGGACTGGCCTGAAGCCCGGCGGCTGGCCAAAGAGGATCTGACCCGGCTTGGCCTGGATCATGCCCTTGATCGGCTGCCGGGCCAGCTCTCGGGGGGCATGATGCAGCGGCTGGCCTTTGCCGCCGCCAGCACCGGCGGCGCCGATATCGTGATTGCCGACGAGCCCACCAAGGGCCTGGACGCCGGCAGCCGGGATCAAGTGACCGGGCTGCTCAGGCAGGTGGCCGAGGCGGGGGGTGGCTTGCTCACCATTACCCACGACATTGCCGTGGCCCGCCAGCTCGGCGGCGAGGTGATGATAGTGCGCAATGGCGAGGTGCTGGAATCCGGCCCGGCGAAAGAGGTGCTGAAGGCGCCGGTGAGCGACTATGGCCGGGCCCTGCTGGCGGCGGAGCCCGACGCCTGGCCGGCCCTGGCGCCGGCCGGCGCCGGTGAGCGCGTGCTTAAAGTGGAAGGGCTGGCCAAGTCCCGGGGCGGCCGCCGCCTGTTCAGTGATGTTTCCTTTGAGCTGAACGCCGGCGAGATCATGGGGGTGGTGGGCCCGAGCGGCTGCGGCAAGAGCACCCTGGGCAGCATTTGCCTTGGGTTGCTGGAGCCGGACGCCGGCACGGTATGGCGCGATGCCAGCCTGCCTCGCACTCGCTACCAGAAGCTGTATCAGGATCCGCCCGCCGCCTTTGCCCCGGAATGCCGCCTGGGCCAGGGCCTGCAGGATCTGGTGAAACTGCACCGCAAGGACTGGGCCGAAGTGGAGCGGCTGCTGCCCCGCCAGGGGCTGTCTCTGAATCTGCTGGATCGCCTGCCCCGCGAAGTGTCGGGGGGCGAGCTGCAGCGGCTGGCAATCCTGCGCATTCTGCTGCTGGAGCCGGTGCTGCTGTTTGCCGACGAGCCCACCTCGCGGCTGGATCTGGTGACCCAGCAGCACACCATCAAATTGCTGACCGATCTGGCCCGGGAACGGGGCTGTGCCCTGCTGCTGGTGAGCCACGAGGCGGCGCTGGTGAACAAGGTGGCGGACCGGGTGTTGACCCTGGGCTGACTTACCACCAGCGATTGCGGTGCAGCCAGAACCCCAGGCCGCCGCCCAGGGCCAGCAGGCTCAGGCAGAAAATCCAGAAGGCGGCGGGGTTGTCGGCCCCCGGCATGCCCGCCAGGTTGATGCCGAACAGGCCGGTAAGAAAGCTGGCGGGCAGAAACAGCAGCGCCATAATCGACATCTGATAGGCGCGCTGGTTAGTGGCTTCGGCCATCAGGTTATTGACCTCGTCCGCCAGCACGGCGGTGCGCGCCACGCCGGCGTCGAGATCGTCCAGCCAGCGGCGCAGCCGGTCGGCAATGTCGAGCAGGCGGCGGCGATCGTCGTCATTGAGCCAGCCGATTTTCTCGCTGGCCAGCCTCGCCACCAGATCCCGCTGGGGGGAAAGGTAGCGGCGTACCAGAATCAATTGTTTACGAATACGGCCCAGCTGGCCCTGGGCCGGACTTTCCTGCTCCAGAATGCGCTCTTCCAGTTCCAGAATTTGATCGTGCAGGCTTTCCACAAACTCGCCGGCCCGGTCGGTGAGGGCGTCGCACATCTCCACCAGCCAGTCCCCCTGCGTGACCGGGCCTTCGCTGTCGGCGAGCTGCTCGTACACGTCCCGCTCCGACAGCAGGGGCCGGTGCCGGCTGCTGATAATCAGCTGGGGCGTAATGTAAATGCGCAGCGCCACCATCTCTTCCGGGCTGTCGCCCTGGTTGTGGTTGATGCCCCGCAGGGTCAGCAGCAGGTTGTCGCCCTGGCGCACCAGCTTGGGCCGGCTGCTCTGGCCCAGCAGGGTGTCCCGGGCGCTGTCGTGGATCAGCGGCGTGGTGTGCAGCCAGCCGGCGCTCTCGGGCTGCTCATAGTCCAGATGCAGCCACACCGGCGCCGCCGCCGGCTCACCTTCGGCCAGCGGCTGCAGCCCGTTCTCACCCCCAAGCTGCAGGCGATAAATGCACTGTTGCGGTAGCTGTTCCATCGGCCTTTCCTTCACATAGATGAAAGCACCAGCTTATAGCAAGGAGGTGTCGGGTTCATGCGAAACCTTGCGTTTTATGTACAAATGTCTTTACCTTGCATTGTGTTATAAAACCTTACCAAACAGATGTTTACATAGTTTTTTTTGAGAAAAGGAGTGAGTGGGAATGGAAAGCTGCAGGCTCAAAATACTAGCTCCGTCTATGGATCATGCTTCGTTAATGTTGGAGGCCATTCGTGAAAGCAAGGTCGAGCTGAGCCAGTTCCTGGATTGGGTCCCCTTTGCATTGACTGAAGAAGAGTCCTTAAAAAATACAGAGCGGGCCATTACTAACTTTGAGAAATTCGAAGACGAACTGCGGTTTTCACTTGTCGAGAAGGTGTCTGGCTGCTTTTTAGGTACAGTTGGGCTGATTATTCGTGACAAGGAAATCCCTTTCTTTGAGATTGGTTACTGGATAAGAAGCTCACATGCCGGCTCTGGCTATGTAACAGAAGCGGTAAAAGTGATCGAGAAGTACGCATTTGATGAACTTGGTGCCAGGAGAGTTGAGATAAAAATGGCCGTGGGTAACCACAAGAGTCGCGCAGTGGCAGAACGTTGTGGTTATGAACTTGAAGGTATTTTTCGCAATGATCGCAAGCTGCCAGACGGTCAAGTCAGCAGCACCATGGTGTATGCCAAAACCAAACCATGACAAATACTGGCTGTAGGCCCAAGTGGTAATGGGTTGGCTTTTTCAGGCCTGCAATACTCAAGAAACATCCCATCACTTCAAAGGCCACCATGCTCTTTCGTCTTGTACTGCTGTTTTCCTTGCTCTGCACCGGTTGTGGTGCGGCGAGTGAGTGGCGGCCGGCGGGGGAGCAAGGGCAAGCACTTTATCTGGTGGATCACGGCCGGCATGTGGGGCTGGTGCTGCCGGCGGCTGAGCTGCAGCGGCATTTGCCGGAATTGAAAGCAGCCTTTTCTGCCGCCCGTTTTATCGAGGTGGGCTGGGGCGACCGGGCCTTTTATCAGCATGAGCAAGGGGGGGCCGGGCTGGCGCTCAGGGCCCTGCTCTGGCCCACGGATACCGTGCTGCACCTGGTGCCGTTGTCGCAGTCACCGGCGGTGGCGTTTGCCGGGCTGCCGGTGCTGGAACTGGGCGTACCCCCCGCCAGCATGGAGCGGCTGCTGGGCGAGGTGGCGGCGTCCTTTGCCCGCAACGAGGCGGGCAATTTAAGGGACGTGGGCGCGGGGCGCTATGGCGGCGGCCGTTTTTATGCCTCGGTGGAGTCGTACCATTTGCTGCACACCTGCAACACCTGGGTGGCCCGGCGGCTGGTGGCGGCGGGGCTGCCCCTGCGCCCGGCGCTGGCGTTTACCGCCGGGGCACTGATGCGTCAGGCCCGTTCCGCCAAAGGGGAGTATGCTCAGGGGTATTCTTCACACAACTGACTGACCCATGCGCCGAGGCTCGTACCACCCGGATATGGATGACGCCACCATCAATATTCGCACCCTGAAAACGCTTGTTCCTTACCTGCTGGCCTACAAGGGCCGCATTGGCCTGGCGCTGTTGTGCCTGGTGGCGGCCAAGCTGGCCAGCGTGGGCCTGCCCTTTATTCTCAAATACATCGTCGATGGTATGGACTCCGCCGTCAGCACGGTAGTGGCGCTGCCCCTGGGGCTGCTGCTGGCCTATGGCACGGTACGCTTTGCCAATGTGCTGTTTGGCGAAATTCGCGATGCCCTGTTTGGCCGGGTTACCGAGCGGGCCATGCGCCGCATTGGCCTGAGTGTGTTCAACCACCTGCACCGGCTGGAGCTCGACTTTCACCTCAACCGCAGCACCGGCGGCCTGTCCCGCGACATAGAGCGGGGTGTGACCGGGGTGGGCTTTTTGCTGCGCTTTATGGTGTTCAATATCGTGCCTACCCTGCTGGAGATCGGCCTGGTCACGGCACTGCTGCTGATCAACTACTCGGTGTGGTTTGCGCTCATTACCCTGGGCGCCGTGGTGGTGTACGTGGCCTGGTCGGTGGTGGCCACCGACTGGCGCACCGGCTTTGTGCGCGCCGCCAACAAGGCCGACTCGCAGACCCACAGCCGGGCGGTAGACAGCCTGCTCAACTTTGAAACGGTGAAATACTTCAACAACGAGCAGTACGAGGCGGGCCGCTACGACCAGGATCTGGCGGAGTGGGAGCGGGCCCGGCGCAACAACCGGCTCAGCCTGTTTGCCCTGAACGGCGGCCAGGCGCTGATCATTGCCGTGGCCATGACCGCCATGATGATACTGGCGGGCCAGCAGGTGGTAGCGGGCACCATGACGTTGGGCGACTTTGTGCTGATCAACGCCTTTATGATGCAGCTGTTTCTGCCGCTGAATTTTCTCGGTTTTGTGTACCGGGAGATGAAGGGCTCGCTGGCCAACATTGAGCGCATGTTTGCGCTGCTGCGCCGCCGGCCGCAAATCAACGATGTGGAGCATGCGCCCGAGCTTAAGGTCTGCCGGGGCGAAATCGAGTTTCGTAACGTCAGCTTTGGCTATCGCCCCGACCGGCAGATTCTGCACGATCTGAGCTTTACCCTCAGGCCCCGGCAAAAGCTGGCGGTGGTGGGGGCCAGCGGCTCGGGCAAGTCCACCCTGGTGAAGCTGCTGTTTCGGTTTTACGAGGTGGGCGAGGGCGCCATTCTGATCGACGGTCAGGACATACGCAGCGTGAGCCAGGCCTCGCTGCGCCGGGCCATCGGCATAGTGCCGCAGGATACCGTGCTGTTTAACGCCTCCATTTACGACAACATCCGTTATGGCCGTATCGACGCCGGCGAGCAGGAGGTGAAAGAGGCCATTCGCCTGGCGCACCTGAGCGACTTTATTGCCAGCCTGCCCGAAGGCAGCGCCACCCTGGTGGGAGAGCGGGGTCTCAAACTCAGCGGCGGCGAAAAGCAGCGGGTGGCCATTGCCCGCACCATTCTGAAACGCCCGCCGATACTGGTGTTTGACGAGGCCACCTCGTCCCTGGACAGCCGCTCCGAACGCAGCATATTGCAGGCCATTCGCGAGGTATCCCGGGGCCAGAGCAGCCTGGTGATCGCTCACCGGCTGTCCACCATAGTGGACGCCGATCATATTCTGGTGATGCAGGACGGCCGCATTGCCGAGCAGGGCAATCACGCGCAGTTGCTGGCCAAAGCCGGGCTTTATGCCCAGCTCTGGTGGTTGCAACAACAGCAGCGGCGGCAGGCGGACGAGTGAATCAGCGGTTCACGTCCACCACCAGCCGGCCACGCACCCGGCCGGCCAGCAACGCATGCGCGGCGTCAATGGCTTCGCTCAGGCCAATTTCCCGGGTGTTTTGCTCCAGCAGGCCGGTGTCCAGCTCATCGGCCAGCCGGGCCCAGGCCTGCTCCCGCTCGCCCTGGGGCCGGGTCACGCTGTTAATGCCCAGCAGGGTCACGCCGCGCAGAATAAAGGGCGCCACGGTGGCCGGAAAGTCCATGCCCTGGGCCAGGCCACAGGCGGCCACCAGGCCGTCTTCCCGGGTCTGGGCGCAGGCATTGGCCAGGGTGTGACTGCCCACCGAGTCCACCACGGCGGCCCAGCGGGCCCTGGCCAGAGGTTTGCCGGGGGCGGAGAGTGCGTCTCTGGGCATGACCTCGGCGGCGCCCAGGGCGGTGAGGTAGTCCTTTTCTTCCATGCGGCCGGTGGAGGCCACTACCCGATAACCCCGTTGCGCCAGCAGCATAATGGCCAGGCTGCCCACGCCACCGCTGGCACCGGTGACCAGCACCTCGCCCTGCTCCGGGGTCAGGCCGTGGCGTTCCAGCGCCATCAGGCACAGCATGGCGGTGTAGCCGGCGGTGCCAATGGCCATGGCCTGACGGCCGCTGAGATTTTCCGGCAGCCGGGTCATCCAGCCCGCCTGCATCCGGGCCCGCTGGGCCAGCCCCCCCCAGTGCTGCTCGCCCACGCCCCAGCCGTTCACCAGCACCCGGTCACCGGGGCGCCACCGGTCACTCTTGCTGTGCTCCACCACACCGGCCAGGTCCACCCCCGGCACCATGGGGAAGCGGCGCACTATGGGGCCCTTGCCGGTTATGGCCAGGGCGTCCTTGTAGTTTAGGGTGCTCCACTCCACCCGTACTTCTACCTCGCCCTCGGGCAGATCGGCGGGTGCAAGCTGCGTGAGCGATGCCTGAGTGGTTTTATCATCAGTCTGATTGAGCAGAATGGCGTTGAACATGGTGTGGCTCCTTTATTTAGACCAGTCGTCTATAAATGGGTGTCAAAAAAGCCTCAGCGTGGCAGCCGGGCCAGAAACTCCTTGCCGAACAACGCCATGGGGGCATTGCTTTGTACTATGCGGGCCCGCTGCACGGCCCCTTCCCAGCCAATCCAGAACAGTTCGGCCAGCTGGTTGCAGTCGGCACCGGCGGCAATGTCACCCCGCTCGGCGGCCAGTTGCAGGCAGGTTGCCAGCCGTTGTTCCCAGTCTTGCAGTATGGTCTGCAACTGCTCGCGGTAACTGGCGGGCAGTATGGTCACTTCCTGGCACAGGTTGCCCACCAGGCAGCCGCGTTGATACTGGTGGCGGGCCATGCCGGCCATGGCATCCTGCATAAAATGCTCAATGCGCTGCAGGGGCGGAGTGGTCTCATCCAGCAGCCAGCGATCCAGCTTGGCGGCGAAATAGCCGGCGTAGCGCTCCATGATCGCCCGGCCAAAGGCTTCCTTGCTGTCGAAATAGTGGTAAAAGGAGCCCTTGGGCACGCCCACCCGTTTGAGCACGCCGTCGATGCCGGTGGCCACAAAGCCCTGCTCGGTCAATATCTCCACGCCGCAACGAATGAGGGCGTCGCGGGTGTCGGGGTTAGCGCGGGGCTGGCGCGGTGGCCGGCCCCGCCGTTTGGGTGTGAAAGCGTTCATGGCAATTAATTTAGACTGAGTGTCTATAAAATACAATGCACACAGGAGAAATACATGATTCGGGTCTACGCCGGGCTGGCGTTGTGGTATGGGTTGCTCAGCCTGATCACCTTTGGGGTTTACTGGTGGGACAAGCGCGCCGCCCGCCTGGGGCAGTGGCGAGTGCGCGAGCGCACCCTGCACGGGCTGGCGCTGCTGGGGGGTTGGCCCGGCGCCTGGCTGGCGCGGCACTGGCTGCGGCACAAGTCGCGCAAGCCGTCGTTTCAGGCGGTGTTCTGGCTGACGGTACTGCTTAATCTGCTGCTGCCGGTGGCGCTGTGGTGGGCGCGCTGGGAGTAATACCTATACTGGCAGAAGATCCTTTTTGCGGAAATCGCCATGCGCTCTCGTCTTTTTGCCATGCTGTTGCTCTTGCTGGTGGCGATACCGGCGCAGGCGCTGACCTTTGCCCCGGCCGATATGCTGGGCTGGCAACAAAAGCGCTTTGCGGGCCGCACCCATTACCGGCTGGTGCCCGACCCCGAGCTGGGGCGGCAGGTGCTGCGGGCCGAGAGCCGGGGGGCGGCCTCGGGGCTGTTTTACGAAGGGCGCATCGATCTGCAGGCCACCCCCTGGCTCAGCTGGCAATGGCGGGTGGAGCGGTTTGCGGGCACCGCCCGCGAGCAGACCAAGGCCGGCGACGACTTTGCGCTGCGGGTCTATGTGGTGGTGCGCGACGGCTGGACCCGGCTCAGCAGCCGGGCCATCAGTTATGTGTGGACCCGGGAGCTGCCGGCGGGGCGGCACTGGCCCAATCCCTTTGCCGGCAACCAGGCCATGATGCTGGCGCTGCAGCAGGGGCCCAATCCGGGCTGGGTGCGGGAAAAACGCAACCTCAGGGAGGATTTGCGCCGGTTGTTCGGCAAGGATTTTCGCTACCTTGAAGGCGTGGCCGTCATGACCGACGCCGACAACGGTGGCGGCACCGCTGTCGGCTATTATGGCGATCTGGTCTTCAGCCGGGAATAACGGCGCTCAGTTCACCCACTCCAGTTTGCGGTAATCCATGCGGTTGCTGGTAGGGGAATCCTCTATCGCCAGCACCTCGGCGCGCTTATACAGCAGCATATAGCCGGCACAGGCAAAGAACAGCCCGATCACCAGCGCGCCCACCCACTGGATCTCCAGAAAGTCGAGCCGGAACAGCAGGGTCAGCGCGGCCAGCACCACCAGGTTGCCGGCGAAATAACGCACCTTGCCCAGCCGGGACACCGACAGGCCGAGGTTGTCGGTATAAAGCCGTATCAGCGAGTCGAGCGAGTTGATCACCATGGAGATGCCCACCACCACCATGGCCCAGTTAAAGAAACCGGCGGTGCTCAGCTCGTTGATGTGGAAGTAATAGAGCACGCTGAACCAGGTGCCGATGGCCAGAGACGGAAAGATCAGCATGGCCGCCAGCAGTTGCCAGGTGCGCAGGCCACCCACAAACCGGGCGGTAAACTGGCCGATCATGATGCTCCAGGAGAACCACCAGTACAGATAGAACTCGTGGTAGTCATTGATGGGCAGCACAAAGCGGTGCAGGTTGCCGAAATAGTCCCCCAGCAGGGCAAAGGTGCCGGCGAATTCGGCCAGGGCATTGCCGGTGCCGATAAAGGCGCTGCCCCCCATGACGGCAATCAGGGCGATGAACAGCCAGCTGGTGCCCAGGCTGAGGATTTTCACGTAACGCAGGCTGGTGCTGGAATACACGGCGGCGGCGATTACCAGCAGTACGATCAGGTAGAAGCTGCCCACCACACGGCTGCCGTCGCCCACGTCCGGCATGTACCAGGGCAGGTTGCTCAGCAGCAAAAAGGCGGTAAAGGCGCAGGTGCCGATGATCACCATGTTGTTGATGAACTTGACCGGCGCCAGCTCAAAAAAGCCTGTCCGCGGCTCGATCACACAGAAATAGAAGCAGGTCAGAAAGTAGAAGCCCCAGATCAGAAAGCCCCAGAAGCCGAACTCGATGGCCAGCGGGTTGCTGAAGCCATACTCCGGACTGGCGGCCAGATCGGCGTAGCCGGCGAACTCGGTGAGCGGGAACATGATCAGGCCCACGTCCAGGCCGGAGGTAAAGAGAATGGCGATAAAGGTGAAGGTGCGTACCGGGGTGACGCCGATGCAGCGAATGTTGCCCCAGCGGTAAAGGATCAGGGCGATGGCGGCGAAGGTAAGCAGGATCCCTGCAGACAGCAATGTGGTCATTGTTGCTCGCCCCCGATTATTTCCTTATTTATCAAAGACACTGTGTTTTCTCCTGTTGTTGGTACACAAAAGAAGCGTCCATCTGCGCAGTAAGGCGCAGATCAGGTCTTAACTATCGCCCGGTCGGCGGCGGATGCTGCGATTGCGATAGGTAAAAACTGAATGGTCGCTCTGGCCGGGCTGAAACACTCCTTTACGCGGGCGGCACGGGGTCTGCCCGGTTGCCGCCGTTGTATCGTGTGGCGTGTTGCACCGGTGCGTACAATTCATTAATTGAACGTTCAATTAATTGTGAGTAGCCTAAAGGTTAGGGGTGTAATGATCAACCTTTGAGGGTGGTAAATGTGAACCTGTGAATCAGGGTGGAGTATAACTGATTGTTTACTGGTGCATTGTTCCTGGCGGTGCGTTCGGTGAACCCACATTATTTGATTAGTGTCGTTATGTTTTTTTGGTGGTGCGCCTCAGCGCACCACCAGCACAGAGACTTCGGCATGACTGGCCACGTAGCCGGCGTTGGAGGCAAACAGGTGCTCGGCCAGGCCGGGCACGTGCGAGGCCATGACCACCAGATCGGCGCCACTGGCTTTCACCGCCTTGAGTAGGGTCCGGTCGAGATCCACCGCCGGATCCGGGCTGATGCAGGCCCGGCTGCTCACCTCGCGCAGCCGGTGTCTGGCCGCCTGCTCGCTGGCAAAGCGCTTCAGCTTTTGTTCAAACTCCTGCGGATTGTGTGCCACCTCGCCGGGGGCGCTGGACGACACGCCCACATAACACACGGGAATATCATACAGCCGGGCCAGATCGGCACCCGTGTTCAGGGCTTTTTCAAGCCGGTCGGCGTGAGCCAGGTCGACGGGAATCATGATGTGCTGATACATGCAGGGCTCCTTGTTGCGGTGAGTGTCAAGGTCTCTTCACAGTATTGCAGAGGCTGAATGTGGTGGGATCATTTGTGAGGCGGATCCTGTTAGCGGAATGTTGCAAACCGGCTTTAACGGGATTGCGCTAGATTCCGGTGAATGAGTGATATACCGTTGATTGCCAATTGAAAATGGAGCCTTTTGAGCACTTCTCTTACTTACCAGGAGCAAAGCAATGTTGAAAACAGCACTGATCATGAGCGCCGGCCTGTTTGCCGCCTCCGTTTCTGCCCAGGCCAACCTGTTCAAGCCCGAAGACGCGGTGAAATATCGCCAGTCCCTGTATCAGGTGATGGCCGCCCAGGCAGGGGTGATTGGTGGCATGGCCAAGGGCGACATCGACTTTGACGCCGCCGCCCTGCACCAGCGCGCCATTAACATGAGCAACGCCGCCAGCCTGCTGGGCGAAACCTATTTCCCCGAAACCCGGGGTGTGGCAGCCAGCAACATGCTGGACAAGGGCTGGGAAGACCGGGAAGGTATGCAGGCCAAGGGCAAGGACTTTGGCGAAGCCCTGAAGAATCTGGTGCAGGTGTCCGGTGAAGAAGGCTTTGATCAGGCCCAGGCGCGCCAGGCGGCCGGTGCCCTGTTCAAAACCTGCAAGGGCTGCCACGACGAATATCGCAAGGACTAAGGCGCTGCCCTCTGGCCAATAAAAAACGCCGGGGCTTGCCCCGGCGTTTTTTTTATTTACAACTGAAATAATGCCGTCACCGTGCCCCAGGCGACGCCGGCGGTCAGCGCAAAGCGCACCCAGGGAAAGCGGTGCGCTTGTTGCAGGTGATCCGCGACCCGCCCGGCGGGGGCCTGCTTGCGACCGGTGATCATGGGGCCCACCAGGTTTTCTCCCCGCAGCCGGTAAAGCAGCACGGCACACACATGCAGCCCCACCAGCACCAGCAGGCCCCAGTAAAACCAGCGCTTGTGCCAGCGGGTCATCTGCTCGGCGGTGTCACCGCTCACATAGTCGTAAAGCGGGCCGGTATAGAAGATGTCGTCGGTGGCAAAGAGCCCGGTGCCGCCCTGCAGCAGCAGGCCGCCCAGCAGCACCAGCACCATGACGCCGCCCAGGGGGTTATGGCTGAGGTAGACGGGTTTTTGCGGGCGCAGGCTGGCGCGCACATAGGCCAGCACATGGCGCGGGTGATAGAGAAAGTGGTTAAAGCGGGCGTAGGGGGTGCCCACAAAGCCCCAGATCACCCGGTAGAGCAGCAGCCCCAGCAGCAGCTGGGCAAACAGCATGTGTTTGTCCATGTCTTCACCGGCGTAATACCACAGCAGGCCCAGCAGCGCCGGCAGGCTCCAGTGAAACAGGCGTACCGACCAGTCCCAGACGTGAACCGGGGAAGAAGGGGATGTGCTCATAGCAAGGGGTCTCCGCGTGCCCAGCCACCCGGCAGCGGGCGGCTTGGTATGGCCATGTAATGCAGCGAGGGTGCCAAAATAAAACATCCCGGTAAAGACCGGGATGTTCAATGGCGGCTGGGGCACTGTTACTGCGCTTGCTCGGACTGCCTGGCACGGATTTCGTTCAGGGCCTGCTCCAGCCCCTGGCGATATTGATTGCGGGTGAGGGCGTCGATTTCCTGCCACTTCTCCCGAGGGGCAAAGTCGACCTGGGTTTCGGTGACCACGTCCTGGCCCTGCAGGGCAATCCAGCGCGGATCGTAGTTGCGGGTTTGCTCGCTGTCCCACTTCAGCACCTGGTTGACAATGGCCTTGAGCCGCTCCGGGTTACCCAGGGAGTGGGGGCCGATGCGAACGCCAAAACGCTGATTCAGCCGGCTGACGGCGGCGTGGGTGGTTTCGTCGCCCGACTTGTTGGCGTCGCTGCGGGCGCGCAGCTGGGCGGCGTAATACCAGAAGGTGCCCTGATCCTGATAGTCGTTGTCGAACATGATGGCCGACATCAGATACAGCACCGGCGGCGCATAGTCGTTGGGGCGCTGCAAAATGGTGTTGATGGTGTCGGCCTTGCCGCCGGTGATGTCGTCCATTGCCTGCTGCGAGCGGCTGACGTCGATCTGGGCAAACTCGCCCTTGGGGGTAACGGGGCCCTGTTCCTGAGCGCCGTTCCGGGTGCTTTGGCTTGGAGTGTCGGCCTTGGCATCGGCGCCGGCGTCGGGTTTGCCGGCACAGGCGGCCAGCAGGGCGCAGAGCAGCAGCGGGCTGAGTTTTTTCATGGTGTGGTCTCTTGAAAATGTAATATAACCAGCAAAGCGGGAAACGCCGGGCAAGTCAAGAGTGAGACTCATTTTGGTCTTTTGTGGGTGACCGAGCGCGGCTGTTTCTGCCACAGCAGGCGAATATCCTGGCGGTAGGAGGCGGGAATGCTGCGGGAGCACATCAGCACCACCTCGTTGCCCCGGCGAAAGCCGCGAATGGTGCCTCTCAGGGTACGGGCGTCGTGCACCATTTGCCGGCAGTGCTGCAGCAGATCGGGAGGAGGGGTGCCGCGTTTCACCCTGAGCTGTTCACCCTGAATGGTGATGCAGAAGCTTTCCTGACGCCGGCGCAGCAGATAGAGCAGCGCAAACAGCAAGGCGGAGGTTGCGGCCAGTGTGCCAAACATGGTTTTCTTCCCTGAAAACATTGAATGCAAAATGATGACATTTTGAACGCCAAAGGCAATCACTTCCGTGCAAAAAATACGAATCGCCAGCTTTAATGTGGCGCTGGATCGCAGTGCGCCCGGCGCCCTGGCCGCCGAAATTGGGGGGCAGGGCAGCCCGCAACTGCGCCATGTGGCCGCCATGGTGCGGCGTGTGCGGCCCGACATTGTTCTGCTGAACGAATTCGACCATACCGGAGATGCCGGCGACAGCCGTCATCTCTCGGCCTTTGCCGAGCATTATCTGGCGGCGGGCGAGCACGGTATTGACTACCCCTACCGCTATCTGGCGCCGGTCAACACCGGGCTGACCGGGCCGCTGGCGCTCGACGGCGGCCCGGTGCCGGTGTTGCCGCAAGACGGGCTGGGCTTTGGCGCCTTTCACGGCCAGTACGGCTTTGCCATCTTGTCACGGTTTCCGCTGGATACCGGCAGCGTGCGCACATTTCGTCGGTTTTTATGGCAAAGCATGCCCGGCGCCCGCCTGCCTCGGCTCGATGGTGAGCCTTACTACGGTCCCGAGGTGCTGGCGTTTTTGCCGCTGTCGTCGAAAAACCATGTTGATGTGCCGGTGCGCCTGCCCGGCGGCCGGGTGCTGCATCTGCTCGCCAGCCATCCGGCGCCGCCCATCGATGAGGGCCCGGAGCGGCGCAACAGCTGCCGCAATCACGACGAACTGCGGCTCTGGCACGATTACATTCGCCCGGGGAAGGGGGACTATCTGGTGGACGATGATGGCGCACGGGGCGGGCTCGAGGCCGGTGCCGATTTTGTGATCCTGGGCGATCTGAACGCGGATCCAGTGGACGGCAACGGCTTTCGCTCCCGGACCCGCGCCCTGCTGGCAGATCCATTGCTGCATCAGGCGGTCAGCCGGGGGCGGCTGCGGCCGGCATCGGCGGGTGCCCGCCGGTTGCGAACCTTCGAACCGCGCCGGGGCCACCCGGGTTACTGGACCCATGTCAACGGTCTGCGGCTGGATTATGTGCTGCCCGGGGCCGGGCTCAGGGCGCTGGCCAGCGGCGTGCACTGGCCCACGCCGGAGCAGGACGAGGCCGGCTGGTTCTGGCGCGGCCAGGGCCGCCCGGCGCGGCGCGCCCTGGGGTCGGATCACCGCTTGGTGTGGGTGGACATCGCCTTGTGATGTGAGAGTCTTCACGCTTTCACGGTGCTGAAAATCAATAACGGGAGCAATATCAAACATTGGGGATGAAAGGCTGGGAAACGACCATTTTTAACGATTAAATGCTTCGCGAGACCCTAGATTGCTTTCGAAGTTTCAGTCGTCCGGGATGGTGACCCGGAGATTTCGCTGAATTTCTTCATATCGGGGCAGGCCGTTTGGCCTGCCCCTTTTTTCGTTCGTTTTTCACGCTTCCTCCTGCCCGTTACCGCGCCGTTCCGGCCGTCGTGTTCATGGGCTCCCGTCACTCTGCGCCAATACGTCTCTCTTTTCACATTGGTGGAATAAGCGCATTTAAATTGCCATTATTTCTCACATTCTGAGAATTAAGTTTTACACCGGTCGCTTTCTGAGCGAAGGTCGCGGCCCCAGGAGGACGTTATGGCTGAAAAAACACCATCCCAGGACAAGGTTTTTGCACTGCTGTCGGCACTGGCCGTGGCCCCGGAGCCGCTTACCGCCCGGGCCCTGGCCGAGCACACCGGGCTGCCGCTGTCGAGCACCTATCGTTACCTGGGTACCCTGGCGCGCTGGTCGCTGGTGCAGGAGCGCCACAGCGGCCATTACGCCCCCGGCCCCATGGCGGTGCAGCTGGCGGCGGGCTTTGAGCAGCACAACAGCGTGCTCACCTGGGCCCGCCCTCTGCTCAGCGAGCTGGCGGTGCGCACCGGGGAAAGTGCCGCCCTGATGATGCTGTCGGGCCGCCGCGCCCTGTGCGTGGAAATGATCGACAGCCCCCAGGCCCTGCGCTGCTGCTATCAGAAGGGCCATTCCCAGCCGCTGCTGCGGGGGGCCAGCGCCAAGGCGCTGCTGGCCTTTGCCGATGAGACCTTGCGCGAGGCGGTGCTGGCCGACCTGGCCCCCGCCGACCAGGCAACGCTGCGGGCCGAGCTGGCCCGCGTGAGTGAGCAGGGTTACGCAGTGTCGGAAGGGGAGATAGACCAGAATATCTGGGGGGTGAGCGTGCCGGTGCTGAGCAGCCGGGAGCACCTGCTGGGCGGCATCAGCCTGATGGCGCCGGCCGAGCGGGTGGGCACCGCCGCCGGCCAGTGGATTCGCTGGACCTGTGACGCCGCCCAGCGCCTGGGCGCCATGAGTTACTGAACCAATATGCAGGAGTCAACCATGAAGCAAACCACCTACAAACTGGCCGACATGAACGTATGGCAGGGCCGTGTTGATACCGAAGAAGGCCCCCTGGCCCGGCGCTGGCATCAGCAGGTGCAGTCGCTGGCCGGATCGTCTCCGGCCGGGGTGGCGCTGCTTGGCTTTTGCAGCGACGCCGGCGTGCGCCGCAACCAGGGCAATCCCGGCGCCGCCCAGGGCCCCAGGGCCCTGCGGGCCGCCGCCGCCAACCTGTCGTGGCACGGCGAGCAGCCGCTGTACGACGCCGGTGATGTGATTTGCCATGAAGACGAGCTGGAGCTGGCCCAGTCGCTCTATGCCGAACAGGTGGCCCGGCTGCTCGGTGCCGGCCACCGGGTAGTCGGCCTGGGCGGCGGCCATGAAATTGCCTATGGCAGCTTTACCGGTCTGATGCGGCACCTGCAGGATCAGCCGGCACTGCCCCGGGTGGGCATCATCAACTTCGACGCCCATCTGGATCTGCGCCGCTCCGCCCGGGCCAGCTCCGGCACGCCCTTTAACCAGTGCGCCCTGCTGTGCGAGCAGCTGGGCACGCCTTTTCACTACACCTGCATTGGTGTGAGCCGCTGCCACAATACGGCGGCGCTGTTTGAACGGGCCGGGCAGCTGAACACCCGCATTGTGCTGGATGAACAGCTGACCAGCTGGAACCCGGTGCCCATGTTCGACGCCCTGGACCAGGCCCTGGCCGAGGTAGACCTGATTTACCTGACCATTTGCCTGGATGTATTGCCCGCCAGCCTGGCCCCCGGCGTGAGTGCGCCGGCGGTGCGGGGCATGGACATGGGTCTGCTGGAAGCGGCGCTGGAGCGCATTCTTGCCAGCAACAAGGTGATGATGGCCGATATTGCCGAGCTCAATCCGGCCCGTGATCACCAGTCTCTCACGGCCCGCGTGGCCGCCCGTCTGTTGGCCCGGCTCACCGGCTGACAGACCCCTCAAGCTGTATCTATAGGGAAGTTTTATGAACGTGATTTCATTCGATGTGATGACCACCACCACCCTGGCGGCGCTGCTGCTGATGCTGGGCATGTATCTGCAACGGCGCATTCCGGTGCTGCACCAGCTGTGCGTGCCGGCCCCGGTGATCGGTGGCTTTGGCTTTGCCGTGTTCGCCTGGCTGGCCCGGGACTGGGCCCAGGTGGAGTTTCAGTTCGATCTGGCGCTGCAAAGCCCGCTGATGATCGCTTTTTTTGCCACCGTGGGCCTGGGCGGCAGCCTGGCGCTGCTGAAAAAGGGCGGCAAGGTGCTGGGGGTGTACCTGGTGGCCTGCTGGTTGCTGGCACTGATGCAGAATGGCATCGGCATCGGCATTGCCTCTGCGCTGGGTGAGCACCCGCTGCTGGGCCTGATGGCCGGTGCGGTGTCGCTGGAAGGTGGCTTTGGCGCCGCCGCCGCTTTTGGTCCCGAGGCCGAGGCGCTGGGGGTAACCGGTGCCACCACGGCGGCGCTGGCGGCGGCCACCTTTGGCATGGTGGCCGGCGGCCTGCTGGGTGCGCCCGTGGCCCGGCTGCTGATCAAGCGCCATGGCGTGGTCATTGAGGCCGAGCAGGTGCATGAGCTGGAAGCGCTGAAAGAGTCGGAAAAGCCGAGCCGCGAGCCGGTGACCGGCACCCTGCTGCTGAAGAGCGTGGCCCTGGTGCTGTGTACCATGGTGGTGGGCCTGTGGCTGAGCGGTAACCTGCGTGAGCAGTTCGACATTATTCTGCCGTCCTACGTGGGCGCCATGTTTGTGGCCATTCTGATCCGCAACCTGAATGAAGTGGTGCGGCTGCTGCCGCTGTCCGACAGCGCCAACAACGTGATCGGGGACTTCTGCCTGGGCATCTTCCTGACCATGGCGATGATGTCGCTGAAACTGTGGCAGCTGGCGGATCTGGGCGGCTCGCTGCTGATCATCCTGGTTATTCAGACCCTGGCGATTATCATGCTGGCCTACTTCCTGATGTTCCGGCTGATGGGTGGCAACTACGACGCCGCCGTGCTCTGTGCCGGTTTTGTGGGCCATGGTCTGGGCGCTACTCCCAATGCCGTGGCCAACATGGGGGCGGTGTGCGACCGTTACCGGGTGTTCTCCCACAAGGCTTTTATCGTGGCCCCCTTGTGCGGTGCCGTGCTGATCGACATTGTGGCCATTCCTGCCATTACCTGGTGCCTGAACGTGTTCGGTTGAGCCTGAATTTCCGCATAAAAAAGGCCGACGCTTGCGTCGGCCTTTTGCGTTTCTGTGCGCTGGCGTTTACTGCTGGCGCCGGCGCAGAAAGGCAGGAATATCGAGGCCCTCGGCGGCCGGTGCATCGCGCTCCTGCTTCAGGTCGGGCTGCGGCGGCTGCACCGGGGCTATGGTTTCCTTGGCCGGCTGAATACCGGTGGCGATCATGGTGACCTGAATGCTGTCGGTCAGCTCCGGATCCAGGGTGATGCCCGAGACCACGGTGGCGTCTTCGCCCACGCACTCGGCCACCCGGTCGCCGATTTTCTGAAAGTCGTCGAGGCCGATGTCCATGGAGGCCACCACGTTGAGCAGCACGCCCCGGGCCCGCTCCAGCTCCACCTTTTCCAGCAGCGGATTGTTCAGCGCCTGCAGGGTGGCTTCTTCCACCTTGTTGTCGCCGCTGGCCAGGCCGATGCCCATTACCGCCTTGCCCTGCTGGCTCATGATGGTGCGCACATCGGCAAAGTCGATGTTGATAAGCCCGGTCTGACCAATGATGTCGGCCAGTCCGCGCACCGCGTTCTGAATGACCTTGCTGCTTTCGGAAAAGGCCTTGAGCAGCGGCGTGCGTGCGCCCAGTACCCGCAGCAGGTAGTCGTTGGGCAGCACCAGCAGGGCGTCGGTGTGCTCGGCCAGGGTGTCGAGGCCCTGCTCGGCCATGCGGGCCCGCTTTTTGCCCTCAAAACCAAAGGGCCGGGTGACGATGGCCACCGTCATGATGTTCATCTCCCGGGCCAGGCGCGCCACCACGGGAGCCGCGCCGGTGCCGGTGCCGCCGCCCATGCCGGCGGTAATAAAGCACAGATCGGCGCCCTGCAGCCGGGCGCGAATGTCGGCCTCGCTTTCTTCGGCGGCCTTGCGGCCTACTTCCGCCTCGGCGCCGGCGCCCAGGCCACGGGTCAGCTCCCGGCCCAGTTGCAGGGTTTCTACCCGGCATTGTTGCAGGGCTTTGGCGTCGGTGTTCATGGCCATGGTACTGACGTGGGCCGGCAGTTTGTGTTCTGCCAGCAGGTTGACGGTGTTGCCGCCGCAACCGCCCACGCCCACCACACTGATGCGGATGGTGTCGCAGTCGGGCTCGGCGGGTTCAAAAAGGAACTGATCCATCCTGGTCTCCGTGGAAAAACAAAAGGGCTGAACCAGTCAGCCCTTGTCATCGGTGTTGAAGCCGTTACTTGGGGGTTTTCAGTGATTCCGGCGCCAGGATTTCTACCTTGCCGGCCATGTCGGTGAGCCAGCGACGAAATTCAGGCGAATCTTTCACGTCGGTTTCCACCATCATGCTTTGCTTGTCATAACGGGTCAATCGGGGATTGTGGCCCGGAATGGTTTCTTCCAGCAGCGGGCGTCCGGTGTTGGTCACGCGGCCGACAAAGTGGATGGTTTCCGCCTCTTCCTGATAGCCTTTTTCACGAATCAGCTTGTGCACGCTGAACTCCCGCGGCTGGGTCACCGGCCGGCTGGTGAGCTCCACGTCCTTGATGTGCTCAAAGGGAATGCCGTAGATCTTGGGATCCATGTCCGACACGGTGCACAGCAGCATGGGGCCGTCCTTGCGGGTGACGATGCCCAGCGGGTTGACCTGCTCGTAGCGCAGCCACACGGTGCGGCCCTTGATCAGCCGCTTGATCTCGGCGCTGAACTTGCGGCCCCGCCACAGGGCGTCGCGAATGGTAGTGGCGCGACGCATTTCCGGGCTGCCCGGGAACGGCCTGGGCAGCTGCACCACGTTTTCCATCCAGCGGCCGGCCAGTTCGCTCTGGCTGTCGTTAATGACCTGGGTGGCCTTGTCGATGATCGGGTTGAGTTCGGTGAGCACACTGGCCGGCAGCAGATCGGCGGCCTGGTCGTTCCAGGTTTTCAGCGCCATGGCCAGGCTCAGCGGCATAAAGTTAGCGAAGTCGTTCAAACCATTGCGTTCGAAACACCAGCCATGGGGTTTGCTGCGATCGTCCGAGGTCAGATCGAACAGGCCCATGCCCGACATTTCTTCCAGATCCCGCTGCACGGTCCGCAGGCTGACCTGAATTCCTTCTTCTTCCAGTTTCTCTTGCAGCTGGCGCGCGGTCAGCTTGTATGGACGATAGGGAACACAGCGCGCCAGGGTCAGTTGTCTCAGCAGTTTCTTACTCATGGTTATGCCCTCTTGCTTGGGATGATTGTATCCTAGGCAGGGGGTGTGACAAGTTTTGACGCAACCTTTTCGGGAGCGAGTGTCGCCATTTTTCTACAGATGGCCAGACCGGGACCATTTCTGACGCGGTGTGCGCTTGCCTGCAGCGCTGTAATACGGCTATAACTATCTGAAATAACTTACTCTTTTGGTGCCTGTCATGAGGTTGCTGGCGATACTGGCGCTGTGGTGCAGCAGCCTTGCCTGGGCTGCCGTTATTCCACCCACCCCTCTGGAAAAAGCACACTTTTTGGTGTTGCCCGACAGTCGCGACACCGGCCGTTACCTGGCGGAGCTTGATGACCGCCTGGAACAGGCCCGGCTGGTGTCGCTGGGCAATTCCGCCGGTGGCCGTTCCATTGACGCCCTGCTGGTGTCGTCATCGCCGGCCTTTCTGCGCAGCTACCGGCCCGAGCCGGACAAGGCCACCGTGCTGGTGCTGGCGGCCCAGCACGGCAATGAGCCGGCCGGCGCCGAGGCGGTGCTGCAGCTGGCGCGGGAGCTGGCTGCGGGTGAACACGCGGATCTGCTCAAGCGCCTCAACCTGGTGCTGGTGGCCCTGGCCAACCCGGACGGGCGGGATCTGTCCCGCCGGCATAATGCCAATAACGACAATACCAATATCGACTATGTGGCACTCAACGCCGGTGAAACCCGCCTGCTGGTGAACGCACTGCACAGCTTTGATCCGGATCTGGTATACGACGCCCACGAGTCCGGCATCTGGAAGCGGGTGCTTACCAAACAGCAGGGCTGGCTCACCGATGTGGAAGTGCAGTTCGAGGTGGGCAACAACCCCAATATCGATGCCCGCCTGCTGGACTACGGCGAACATTTTTTGCTGCCGGCGCTGCTGCGCCGGGTGAGCGGTGCCGGCGTGCGGGCCGAAGCCTACCGGGGTGAGGTTACGCGCCTCGGCCAGCTCGTGGCCCGGGGCGGGCTGGGCATTACTAACCTGCGCAACTACGCCGCCCTGCAGGGGCGGGTGTCGGTGCTGGTGGAAAGCCGGCTCGACAACAAGGCCGGAAGGTATGCCACGCCGCGCAACATTGCCGAGCGGGTGCGCAAACAGCATCTGGCGCTGCTCAGTCTGTTGCAGCTGGCCGCCGAAGACAGTGCCCGGCTGGTGTCGGTGTCGCGCCAGGCCCGCCACGGCTGGCGTTCAAGGGCCGGTGATGGCCGCACCCTGTGGATGGATGTGCAGTTTGGCCTGAATGCCGACCGGCCCGAGGTCTGGCTGCCCCTAGTGCGGCTGGTGGACGGACGGCGTGAATGGCACCCCTTTGCCAACCACAATACCATTCTCACCGGCGAGCCGGTGGCCCTGCCGCCGGCCTATGCGGTGACCCGGGAGCGGGAGCGCATGGCCCGCTGGCTGAGCCGGCATCATATTCGCTTTGACACGGTGCGGGCGCCGCGGATGCTGGCCGCCGAGCGGTTGCAGATTGAGACGGTGCTGCCACAACCCGCTTCACGGCCGGGGGTGCGGGAAAAATGGCGGGCCGAGGTGGCTTCACGGCCCGCTGTGGTCAGGCTGGGCCCGGGGGATTTGCTGGTGCCCACCGAGCAGCCGCTGGGGCCGCTGGCGGCGCTGATGCTGGATCCGCGCTCGAGCAACAGCCTGTATCAGGAGGCGGACTGGCGCTGGCTGGCGCCGGGGCGGTTTCCGGTATTCCCGGTGTGGCCGAGCGAGCCCGGCGCCGCAGGAGCCGCGCCGGATCGGCGGGATTAGAGTGCCAGCCAGGACAGCGGCGACTTGCTCACGGCGGCGCCGTAGATGTAGGCAAAGATGGCGATGGAGGCCAGGGCCGCGATCAGCCGTTGCCCCTGAGTCTTGCCGCGCTTGATGGCGATGGTGCCGACAATAATGTAAAGCACCAGGCCCACTACCTTGGCGGTGAGCCAGGGGCTGTTGCCAAAGGGGATCTGGTTAATGTTCACCGCCAGCCAGATGCCGCACAGCAGCAGCAGGGTATCGTTGACGTGCGGCAGAATTTTCAGCAGTTTGTTGCTGATCCGGGCGGGCGAGGGCACGGCCAGCCAGGCTCTCAGCATGAACAGCACTATGCTGATCATGGCGAACATCATGTGGGCGTGCTTGACGGCAAGATAAGACATGTTGACTCCGGACAAAGCGGTAGAATGAAAAATGAGTGACGCTAGCATAACCGTTTGGCGCCGCCCTGAATACCGGCGACGGCGGACCCGGAGCCGCCTGAACAAGAGAGGTAATTCCCAATGAAAAAGAGTTTATTGAGTCTGGCACTGCTGCTGGCGGGGCCGGTGCTGGCCGCACCGGCTCAGGTCACCGTCTATAAGTCACCCACCTGTGGTTGCTGCGAAGACTGGGTGGAGCACATGCGCGAGTCCGGCTTTGAGGTGAACAGCATCGACACCGAGCACATGGGCGCCATCAAGGTCCGGGCTGGGGTGAAACAGGGTCTGGCTTCCTGCCATACCGCCGAAGTGGGTGGCTATGTGATCGAGGGCCACGTGCCGGCGGCGGACGTGAAGCGGTTGCTGGAGCAGCGGCCCGAGGTGCGCGGCCTGACCATTCCCGGTATGCCGCAAAGTGCGCCGGGCATGGACATTCCCGGCACGCCCTATGAGGTACTGAGCTTTGACGAGCAGGGCACCACCACGGTGTTCAGTCGTTATCCAGGATAACCTCGTCCGGCTCAAAGGCGATAAAGCGCCGGCCCTTGATCACCAGGGTGCCGGTGGCATTGGGAACAAGTTGCTCGTAAAGGTGCTCACTGACCCGAAACTCCCGTTCCCGGCCGCCGCTGTGGGGCCGAAAACTGACATAGTAACTGACCCGGGGCGGGGGCAGGTCGGTTTCTTCCTGGCGGGTGCGGCCCATGAACTTGCGCACCCGCTTGCCGGTGATCACCACCCTGAGGCTGTGTTGAGGCTGAATATGGTCGTAAAACCGCCGGTACAGTTGCCGCCCGAGCACCACAAAGGCGATGATGACAATGGCCCAGAGCACAAACTTGTCCATACAGGCTCCTCCCTTGTTGCTGGCTTCAGCTTAAGACCTGTGCCAGACGACGCAAGTGGATTTTTACCATGAGCAGGCTGGTCTGCGGCCTGTTGCTGACGCTGCTCTGGCCCGGGCCGGCAGTGGCTCAGGGCTTGCCGGCCTGGCTGGAGCTGAACGCCAGCCTGGCGCGCGCTCAGGTGCCGGCCTGCCCCCGGGAGCGGGCGCAGGACTTTCGCCTGCACTGGCAAGACGGCCGGCTGACCGGCCGCCTGGCCTCCCTGAGTCTGGATCTCACCTGCTCCCGCAGCGGTAACCAGGGCGCGAAAGGTGAGGGCGATGCCCTGTCGTTGCTGCTGACCCTGCCACCGGTGGATTTTGCCATTGAACACCTCACCCTGTACCTGCCCGCCGACGCTGTGCTGAGCGGGCCGGCCCGGCTGCGCCGCGCTGACGGCGCCGTGATGATCGACTGGCACACCGACGGGGGCCTGCTCGCGCTGACCCTGACGCCCGAGCAGGACGGCTGGCGCTGGCAGGGCGAGCTGCCCGGGCGCTTGTTGGTGCCGTCGCTGCAGGGGCCGGTGCACCTGCAGGGGCACTGGTTTCCGGGGCAGGCGCTGCAACTGAATGCCAGCACTGCCCTGCCGGCGCCGCTGTCGGGCCGGCTGCGCCTGGACGGGCGGCTGAACACCACTCAGGCCGGCTGGCAATGGCGGCCCGGCACGCGCCTGACCATTGCCGAACTGGGCTGGCGGCAGTTGCGTTTGCGCGGGCTGACACTGCGCCCGGCGGGCCCGGTGCCGCTCAAGGGCACCGGCCGCTGGACGCTGGCCTGGCAGGGGGGGCGCTGGCAGCAACGGTCGCTGCCCGGGGCCGAGCTGGAACTGGTGCTGGCCGGACAGGCGCAGGGCGAGGCGCGGCTGCGGCTGAGCCCGGCAGTGCAAGTGGGCGCTCACTGGCACTGGCAACAGGGCCTGGCCCTGACCCTGCCCGAGCAGACACTACCATTGGCGGCGGTGGCCGCCTGGCTGAATGGCTGGCTGACCCTGCCCGCCCTTGAAGTAGAAGACGGCGAGCTGCGCCTGGCGGGGCGAGCCGGCAACCTGCTGAATGCCACCCAAGGGCTGACGCTGGAGCTGGCCCTGAGCGATGGCCGGCTGCGCCGGGGCGAGCTGCTTGCCCGGAAAGTGGCTGGGAAACTGGGGCTGGCCTGGCGGCAGGGGCAATTCAGCCTGGCGCCGGACAGCGGCCTGGCCATTGGTGAGCTGAATACCGGAGTGCCGATCACCAACATTCACGCCGCCCTCGACTGGCGCGGGAATGGTTTGTGGTTGTCCGGGCTCACCGGCCGGGTGCTGGAGGGCCGGCTGGCGCTGTCGCCCATGAAACTGAGTGCTCACACACAGGGCGAGCTGCACCTGCAGGACCTTTCCCTGGCGCGCCTGCTGAGCCTGGCGGCGCTGCCGGGGCTGACCGGTGACGGCCGCCTGCATGGCCGGTTGCCTTTTGTGCTGAATGGCCGCCTCAGCGTGCACAACGGCCGGTTGTGGGGGCGGGACGGTTGGGTGTCTTATCAGGCCGGTGACGCCCTGGCCGCCAGCGCCGAGGACAACCTGTCTCTGGGGCTGACCTTGGGCATGCTGGAGGATCTGCGTTACCAGAGCCTCGACGCCGCCGTGTCGATGACGCCGGACGGCGAGGCGGTGGTGCTGACCCGGCTGGAGGGCCAGGCACCGGTGATGGGAAAAATACACCCGGTGAACTTCAATTACCGGCATCAGGAAAACCTGTTACAGTTGCTGGCAAGCCTGCGCTTTGCCGGGCAGCTCGGTGACCGGCTGCCGGCGAGCCTGCAAGGGGAGAGCAATCAATGAAGCGAACAGCCGTGGTGCTGGCAGGCCTGTTGCTGGCCGCCTGCACTCCCAGAGTGGAAGTGGTGGTGCCCGACAAGCCCATTACGGTGAATCTGAACGTCAAGGTGGATCACGAGATTCGGGTGCGCGTGGACCGGGAGCTGGAAAAACTGTTTGAACAAGAGCAGGAACTGTTCTGAGGGGGAAATATGCGATGGTTGGCGATGTTTCTGGCGGCAACCCTGAGCCTGTCGGCCTGGGCGCTGGATTTGCAACAGGCCAAGCAGCAGGGGCTGGTTGGCGAACAACTCAACGGCCTGGTAGGAGCGGTGCAGGGCAATGCCCAGGTCAACGCCATTGTCAGTGACATTAACCGCAAGCGTCTCGACAGCTACCGGGATATTGCCCGGAAGACCGGTACCAGCCTGGCGGTGGTGCAAAGCCGGGCCGGTCAGCTCAATATCGAACGCACCCCGGCCGGGCAATTTGTGCAACGGGCCGATGGTCGCTGGCAACGTAAGTAATCACTTCTCTTTAAAAGGCCGCCGTGAGCGGCTTCATTTGGCATTTCTTTTCGTTTGATTCGGCATTTTTATGCTGTTTTTCTGGCTGGCGTCGTATTCTGTAGATAATATTCGTTTGTTTTTTCGACAAAGCGAAAAGGAGTGACGCGTGCGCAATAGGGTACGGCTTTGCCTGATGTTAGCATGGGTGGCGTGTGCCAAACCCTATGCCAAAGGAACCGACGTGGAAGTAAAACCGCCTGTCGCCAAGAAAATTCCCCACGTGCTGTTTAACCACGACGATTTTCGCGTGGACAACTATCACTGGATGCGCGACGACGAACGCGCGAACCCCGATGTGCTCAGTTATCTGGAGCAGGAAAACCGCTACAGCGAGCGGGTGATGACCCCCCTCGACGATCTGCAGCAGGAGCTGTTTCAGGAGATGGTGGCGCGCATTCGCCAGGACGACAACACGGTTCCCTATCTTAAGCAGGGCTGGTGGTATCGCACCCGTTATCAGCAGGGTCAGGAATACGGCATTGCCGAGCGCTATGCCGATGGTCAGCCGGAACAGGTGCAGGTGCTGCTCGACGGCAACCAGCGCGCCGAGGGTCAGTCCTATTACGAGCAGGGCCAGATGGCGGTGAGCCCGGATCAGCGTACCCTGGCGTTTTCCGAAGACTTTCTGTCCCGTCGTCAGTATCAGATCCGCTTCAAGTCGCTGGATACCGGCGAGCTCTACCCCGAGGTGCTGGAAAATACCTCCGGCAATCTGGTGTGGGCCAAAGACGGCAAGACCCTGTTTTACGTGAAACAGGACGCCGGCACCCTGCTGCCGTTCCAGGTGTATCGTCACACCCTTGGCACCGATCAGCGCGAAGACGTGCTGGTGCACGAGGAGCAGGACAGCAGTTTCTACACCAGCCTCTACAAGAGCCGCTCCGGCGACATGATTTTTATCGGCGCCTGGAACACCGATGCCAGTGAAGTCCGTATGATCCCCGCCGGTGATCCCACCGCCGAGCCTCAAGTGTTTCTGCCCCGCCGGCATGGCCATGAATATGACCTGGAGCATTTCGAGGGCCGTTTTTACGTGCGCTCCAACAAGGATGGCGCCAATTTCGGTCTCTATGTGACCGATAGCGCCGGCAACCCCGAACGGTGGCAGCCGGTGGTGCCCGCCCGGGACGAGGTGCTGCTGGAAGGTTTTGCCCTGTTCCGTGACTGGCTGGTGCTGGAGGAGCGCAGCGAGGGCCTGCTGCACCTGCGCCAGATAAACCGTCATGACGGTCGCGAACGCCAGATCCAGTTTGACGATCCCGCCTATGTGAGCTGGCTGGGCACCAACCCGGAAGCCGACACTCCCTGGCTGCGCTACGGCTATTCCTCCATGACCCGGCCGGTGACCATTTATGAAGTGAACATGGACACCCAGGAGCGGCGGGAGCTCAAGCAGCAATATGTAGGTGATAATTACAATCCCGACGATTACCGCAGCGAGCGGGTCTGGGTGACCGCCCGGGACGGCGCCCGGGTGCCGGTATCGCTGGTATACCGGGCCGACACATTCAGCCAGGATGGCGGTAACCCGCTGCTGGTCTATGCCTACGGCTCTTACGGCGCCAGCATGGATCCGGATTTCAGCAGCGCCCGGCTGAGCCTGCTCGACCGGGGCTTTGTCTATGCCATCGCCCATGTGCGCGGTGGCGAGGAGCTGGGCCGGGACTGGTATGAGCAGGGCCGGCTGATGAGCAAGCAAAACACCTTTAACGATTTTATCGATGTGACCAGACACCTGGTGCAGCAGGGCTACGGCGACAAGCACAATGTGTTTGCCTCGGGCGGCAGCGCCGGCGGCCTGCTGGTGGGGGCCGTGGTCAACATGGCGCCGGAGCTGTACAAGGGCGTGGTGGCGGCGGTGCCGTTCGTGGACGTGGTGACCACCATGCTGGACGAGTCGATTCCGCTCACCACCGGTGAATACGGCGAGTGGGGCAATCCCAACGACGCTGACTATTACCACTACATGAAGTCCTACAGCCCCTATGATCAGGTCAAGCCCCAGGCCTACCCCAACATGCTGGTTACCACCGGCCTGCACGACTCCCAGGTGCAGTACTGGGAGCCCGCCAAGTGGGTGGCCAAGCTGCGCGAGATGAAGACCGACGACAACCTGCTGCTGCTGCACTGCGACATGGACAGCGGCCACGGCGGCAAGTCAGGCCGGTTTGAGTCTTACCACGAGCTGGCCCGGGAATATGCCTTTCTGCTGGCCCTGGCCGACGAGGAGCAGGGCACCCGCCTGGCCGCCGGCCTGAGTGCCCCGGACGACGAAGTGACTCGCTAGGTTACTGGGGAAAAAGCAAAAGGGCCGCAATGCGGCCCCTGTTGTTGTCGATGTGAAAGTCGGGCTCAGCCGCCGATAGACTGAATGATTACCACCAGCACCAGCACCGGGCAGACAAAGCGCACATACCAGGGCCAGATCTTCCAGAACAGGTCCTGCTCTACCTCGGGGCAGCCGGCCTTGAGCTCGGCCAGCACCTTGTTGCGCTGCCATACCCAGCCGGCGTAAAGGGTGATGCACAGGCTGACCAGCGGCTGGGCATACTGGGTGGTGGCGGTGATCACCAGGCCAAACAGGCTGCCGAAATTGAACACGATGATCACGCTGACCAGGGTGCACAGGGCGGTCATCAGCCAGGTGGCCCTGATGCGCGACATGCCGGTGCTTTCCATGGCCAGCGACACCGGCGCCTCCAGCATGGAAATGGAAGACGTCAGCGCCGCCACTATCATCAGCACGAAAAAGGCAAAGGCGATCAGATACTGGGCCTGGCCCATGGTCTCAAACAGCGCCGGAAGCACCGAGAACACCAGGGTGTCTGAGCTCAGCAGGCTGCCGTCCTCGGCGAAAATGGCCACGCCGTTGTGCTGGGCCACGTACATGGCCGGCAAAATCAGCAGGCCGGCGAGGAAGGCCACGCTGGTGTCGAGCAGGGTGACCTGGGCCGCCAGCGCCGGAATGCTGGACTGGCGGCTGAGGTAGGAGCCATACAGCATCATTACCGCCGCGCCCAGCGACAGGGAGAAAAAGCTCTGGCCCAGGGCGCCGATCAGCACGTCCCGGTTCAGTACCCGGGAGAAGTCGGGCACCAGATAGGCCTTCAGGCCCTCGCCGGCGCCGGGCTGGGTGAGCATGTAGCCGGTGAGCACCACCAGCATCAGCAGCAGCAGCGGCATCAGCCGGCTCGACCACTTTTCAATGCCCTGTTCCAGGCCGCGGCTGACCACATACAGGCTCAGCAGGGCGAACATCAGGGTAAACACCAGGTTGCGCGAGGTGGAAAAGGCGGTCAGCCAGCCGGCCCCGGCGTTCAGCCCCAGCAATTGCGCCGCCGGCTCCAGGGCAAAGGCGATAAACCAGCCCGAGACGATGGCGTAAAAGGTGAAGATCAGACTGACGGTGACCACCGCCGCCAACCCCACCAGGCCGGCCAGGGCCCTGCCGCTGCGATTGCCGGTGAGTTTTTGCAGGGCGTGAAAGGGGCCGGCCTGGCCGTGTCGGCCAATGGTGATTTCGGCCACCAGCATGGGATAGCCCAGCAGCGCTATCATCAGCAGATACACCAGCAGAAAGGCACCACCGCCGTTGCTGGCCGCCTGCGTAGGAAAGCCCCATATGTTACCGACACCGATGGCCGAGCCGGCGGCGGCCATGACAAATCCCAGCTTGCTGCTGAACTGCGCCCTTGCATTCACGTTCGCGTGCTCCTGATGGATGTAAATTTAACTGTACAGTTTGCTTCAATAGAAAATGGCGAAGACTATGGAGTTTTGCAGAGTTTTTGTCAAAGGAAACCCGGGAGTGCAGATGGCAATAGGGATAACCGAGGACATTTAAGCGAAAGATAGGGCAAGTTCGGCGCCGATTGAGCGCCATTCAGCACAGGCATTTTCGGTTCGCTCGAGGCCGGTTCTGCGGGCAATCACAAATTGACCAATCGGGGCTGACCGGTTCGGCACAACAAGGTATGATTCGACCATTAAAGTTTTGAGCGTGGTGTGTCGTGGGCGTTCGCGCGCAACAAAAAGAAAAGACCCGGCGGTCTCTGGTGGAAGCCGCATTTCGTCAGCTCAGTGCCGAGCGCAGCTTTTCCAGTCTCAGCCTGCGCGAGGTGGCCCGGGAGGCCGGGCTGGCGCCAACGTCCTTCTACCGTCATTTCAAGGACATGGAAGAGCTGGGGCTGACCCTGGTCGATGAAGGTGGTCTGACCCTGCGCCAGCTGATGCGCCAGGCGCGCCAGCGCATTGCCGACGGCGGCAGTGTGATTCAGATTTCGGTAAAGACCTTTATGGAGTTTATCGACAGCAGTCCCGACGTGTTCCGCCTGTTGTTGCGGGAGCGGTCGGGCACCTCTGCGGCTTTTCGTCAGGCAGTGGCCCGGGAAATTCAGCATTTTACCGCCGAACTGACCGACTACCTGGAAGAGAAGCAGAAAACCAGCCGCGACTATGCCGAGGCCCAGGCCCAGGCCATGGTCACGCTGGTATTCAGTGCCGGCGCCGATGCGCTGGACATGAACGAGGAAGAGCGTGCCGTGCTGGCGGAGCGCATGATTCTGCAGCTGCGCATGATCGCCAAGGGCGCAGATGCATATAACAAGGCAAAACGGCTCTAGGCCTTAAATCAGGAAGGATCACTATGTCTGGAAACAAGAATATTCGCCGTAAACCCATTTTGCTGGCACTGCTGGTGGGTCTGTGTGGCAACGCCACCCTGGCCACCCTCAGTGTGAGCGAACTGGCGTTTTCCATTTTCCCCATTATCTCGCTGGTGCTGGCTGCCCACATGCTGTATCAGGAGTATCTGAGCTCGCCCATGGAAGGTGACACTCCGGTCTGCGCCCTGCTGAGTTTTCTGATCGGCGTATTTGGCTATTCCGCCTTTTTGCGCACCCAGTTTCCGGAAATGGGCACCAACTACCTGTCGGTGATGATTACCCTGGTGCTGGTGATCTGGCTGGCCATCAAGATGGGGGTGGCCGAACGCCCGGCGCCCAAGGCCGAAGCGCAGAAGTAAACGTCTGCCCGTGAAATGGAAAACCCGCCGACCGGCGGGTTTTTTGTTTACTGGTTCTGTTCCACCGGCAGGTGGGAAGCGCCGCCCCATTCGGCCCAGGAGCCGTCGTACACGGCAATCTGGTGATAGCCGGCCCGCTCGGCGGCCAGCGCCAGAATGGCGGCGGTGACGCCCGAGCCGCAGCTGCAAATCAGCTTTTGCTCAGGGCTGACCAGAGACGCAAAGGCGGTACTCAGTTGCTCAACGGGCAGCAGGTGGCCGTCTTTCAGCAACTCGTTAAAGGGCAGACAAACGGCGCCGGGCATATGGCCGGGGCGCACACCGGGGCGGGGGTCGGCGGTGGCCCCGCTGAAGCGCTCGCGGCTGCGGGCATCCAGCACCCGGTAATCGTTGTTCTGCAGGGCTTGCTCAACCATAGCGGCGTCGGCAATCCACCGGGGCTGACGGCGGGCGGTAAAGCGGCCGGGAACCACGGCGGCGGGCGGGCCCTGTTCCAGGGGCTGACCGGCACCCTGCCAGGCGGGCAGGCCACCGTTGAGCACGGCCACTCTGTCGTGGCCCATGGCGCGGAACATCCACCAGGCCCGGGGGGCGGCAAAGATGCCCAGGCTGTCGTAGATCACGATGTTATGGTGATTGCTGATGCCAAGGGCTGACACCTCGCGGGCAAACAGGTCTTCGTCCGGCAGCATATGGGGCAGGCTGGCGCGCTGATCCTTGATGCGGCCGTCAAAGTCAAAATAGCGGGCACTGGGAATGCGTTGCCGCTGCCATTCCTCAAAACCACTGCGACCGCTGGCGGGCATGTGCCAGCTGGCGTCCAGCACCACCAGTCCGGGATGGTTCAGGTGTTGAGCCAGCCAGTGGGATGTTACCAGTGGCGACGGTAATTCCAGTTTGTTCATAAAACCTCCCTTGATAGACAGGATTATCCTAAGTAAGCGCCGTCGGGCGCGCCAGCCTTTTTGTGGCTGTGGCGGGCCATGGCGACAACACCCTGCCCGCGTGTGCGAGATCTCTCACTTTGCCTGTGGGAAAAGGCGATTTTGGTTGCGGAATAATGGTGGGCGTTCTGTTGAATTTTCTTTATAAACAAATGGTTGTGTTTTTTGTGCGTCGGTATCCTCGGTGGTGGGCATGCGTTTTTTGCCGTTCGGTGACTTGAGGCAAAATCAAAGTCCTCTATAGTTAGTGGTGCAAGGAGCAAGGAAGTGGGTCAGGACAGACCGGCTGCCAGGTAAGGCAAAAGGAACCCCGCAGGACGCGGTAAGGGACACCTCCCAGGACGGAGACAGTCAAGCAGCTCAGGATGAACTGCGGTCAGGATGACCATAAGGACGCGCCGACGGAACGGTAAGAGGATCACCTTAAGGAAAAGGTATTGTCAGGGATTGCAGGGAGCAACTTGGTTTACGGACTAACCATACGACAACCCAAAAGGGGGTGACATGATGTCACCCCCTTTTTCTATTCGCGTGTTCGGAAGGCAGGCATGAACAACTGGATAGCGGTGTTTGAAGCAGCCAACAGCCTGGAGGCGCACACCCTCAAGGGCGCGCTGGAAAGCCGGGGCATGGCGGTGCAACTGCGAGGCGAAGCCTTGTCGGGTGCCCTGGGTGAGCTGCCCATGGATGTGGCTCAGGTGACCCTGCTGGTACAGGAAAAAGACTGGCAGCGGGCGCGGACGTTTTTACAGGGCTATCAGCGCAAGGAAAAGCGAAGCTGGCATTGCGGACAGTGCGGCGAGGAAAACGACGCCAGCTTTGAGATTTGCTGGCGGTGTGGCTCCGGACCCGCAGATCCGAAGCCATAGTTCAGCGCTTTTGCTGCTCGCTCAGCGCTTTCAGGCGGTTGCGGTGACGGTGCATGGCAAAGGAGCCGAACACCAGCACTTCCAGATAGTCCCCGACACTGGGGTTCAGCAGGCTCGCCACCTGTTTCAGCATCAGCATTTGCAGGCCGTGCATCACCAGCACCACGGCGCCCAGGATCATCGGCATGGATCCGGCTTCCTCAAAGCCGGGGCCGATCAGGGCGTAAATGATGCCGGCCCAGAATACCAGCATCACCAGCCGCATCAGCAGGTTGAGTACCTTCATGTTTTCACTTGCTCCCTTTGATAGAGTTGATAACTGACCTGGCCGGCCTGCTTGTCTTTGTGCAGAGACCAGTGGTCGGGCAGGGTGGGCAATGCCAGACCCTGTTCCCGCTCGATATAAATAAGGGCGTTCTCGGCAAGCCAGCCGTTTTGTTCCAGCCGCTCACAAACCTGGGGTAACAGTTCCTTGTGAAAGGGGGGATCGAGAAATACCACATCAAAGGGCGTGGCCGCTTGCTGTAAATATTGCACGGCGTCGGCCTGAATGACGGTACCCGGCGCCGCCGGCAGGGAAGCCAGGTTGCGCTTGAGCTGGGCGGCCACAGTGGTGTCTTTTTCCACCATTACCACCTCGGCGGCATGGCGGGACAGGGCTTCAAAGCCCAGGCTGCCGCTGCCGGCAAACAGATCCAGACAACGGCTGCCGCGAATCTCGAACATCAGCCAGTTGAACAGGGTTTCCTTGATTCTGTCGGTGGTGGGTCTGAGCCCTTCACTGTGTAATACCGGCAATTTTCGGCCACGCCACTGGCCGCCGATCAGCCGTATCTGCCCCGTGGCCGCAGTGGGTTTTTTTGCCGGTTTTGCTTTTGCCATCTCGTTTCGCCGTCTTTCAATAAAGTGCTAGTATAAGGCGGTTTTGCACCCATTAAGGGACGGATATTCTAAAGAAGCGGCCGAATGACGGCCAGTCCTAATCGTCCCGAACAACAGCGAGTAGTGGCAATAATGGCGAAAAAAGGTTTTTTCTCCTGGCTGGGCTTTGGCAAAAAGAAAGATGAGCAGCCGGAAGAGGTACAGGAACAGCAAGTCCCCCAGGATGCGGTGGAGTCGGAAGCGGAAGCCGGTCATGGTGCGGAAGTTGAAGCGCAATTAGCACAACAGGAAGCCGGGGCGCGGGCGGAAGAGGCTCGTCTGGCGGCCGAGGCGAAGGCGGCGGAAGAAGCCCGGCTGGCGGCCGAAGCGCAAGCGGCGGAAGAGGCTCGTCTGGCGGCCGAAGCGAAGGCGGTGGAAGAAGCCCGGCTGGCGGCCGAGGCGAAGGCGGCGGAAGAAGCCCGGCTGGCGGCCGAGGCGAAGGCGGCGGAAGAGGCCCGGCTGGCGGCCGAGGCGAAGGCGGTGGAAGAGGCCCGGCTGGCGGCCGAAGCGCAAGCGGCGGAAGAAGCCCGGCTGGCGGCCGAAGCGCAAGCGGCGGAAGAAGCGCGGCTGGCGGCCGAGGCCAAGGCGGCGGAAGAAGCGCGGCTGGCGGCCGAAGCGCAAGCGGCGGAAGAAGCCCGGCAGGCGGTAGAGGAAGAAGCACGACTGGCTGCGGAAGCGGAAGTCGCCGAGCAGGAACGCCTGGCCAGGGAGGCCGAAGAACAGGCGCGTCTGGCCGCTGAAGAGACCGCAAAATCTCCGAAAAAAGGCTTTTTTGCCCGGCTCAAGGCAGGTTTGCTGAAAACCCGGCAAAATCTGGGCTCGGGTTTCTTTGGTCTGTTCCGCGGCAAGAAGATTGACGACGACCTGTTCGAGGAGCTGGAAACCCAGCTGCTCACCGCCGATCTGGGGGTGGAAACCACCATGTCGATCATCGACAACCTCACCAGCCAGGCCAGCCGCAAGCAGCTCAAGGACGGCGAGGCCCTGTATGAGCTGCTGAAGGAAGAAATGGGCAGCATTCTCGCCAAGGTGGAACAGCCGCTGGTAATCGACAGCGAGCACAAGCCTTACGTCATTCTGATGGTGGGCGTCAACGGCGTGGGCAAGACCACCACCATCGGCAAGCTGGCCCGCCAGTTCCAGGCCGAGGGCAAGTCGGTGATGCTGGCCGCCGGCGATACCTTCCGCGCCGCGGCGGTGGAGCAACTGCAGGTGTGGGGCGAGCGCAACAACATTCCGGTGATCGCCCAGCACACCGGTGCCGATGCCGCCTCGGTGATTTATGACGCGGTGGAAGCCGCGAAAGCCCGTAAGGTGGATGTGCTGATCGCCGACACCGCCGGTCGCCTGCAGAACAAGGCGCACCTGATGGAAGAGCTGAAGAAAATCGTGCGGGTGATGCAGAAAATCGACCCGGCGGCGCCCCACGAAATCATGCTTACCCTGGACGCCGGTACCGGCCAGAACGCCCTCAGCCAGGCCAGGATCTTCAACGATGCCGTGCCCATTACCGGCATTACCCTGAGCAAGCTGGACGGCACCGCCAAGGGCGGAGTGATCTTCGCGGTGGCCGACAAGTTTGGCATTCCCATTCGCTATATTGGCGTGGGCGAAAAAATCGACGATCTGCGTCCCTTTAATGCCTCGGAATTTATCGAGGCGCTTTTCAGCCGGGAAGACTAAATGATCCGCTTTGAGCAGGTTAGCAAGGTATACAGCGGCGGCTTTCAGGCGCTGCAAAAAGTCAGCTTTCATTTGGAGAAGGGTGAAATGGCATACCTTACCGGCCACTCCGGGGCCGGTAAAAGCACCCTGCTCAAGCTGATCAGCGTGATGGAGCGGCCCAGCGACGGCCAGGTCTATTTCAACGGCCGCAATGTCAGCCGCATTGCCCGCAGGGACATTCCCTTTGTGCGCCGGCGTATCGGCATGATTTTTCAGGATCACCACCTGATCAACGGCCGTACCGTGTTCGACAACGTGGCGCTGCCGCTGGTGATTGAAGGCTACAGTCATCACGACATCCAGCGACGGGTGTCGGCGGCCCTCGACAAGGTGGGCCTGCACGGCAAGGATCGTTACTTTCCGCCCATGCTCTCCGGCGGCGAGCAGCAGCGGGTGGGCATCGCCCGGGCCATTGTCAACAAGCCGTTGCTGTTGCTGGCGGATGAGCCCACCGGCAACCTGGATCCCGAACTGTCGATGGACATTCTGCGGCTGTTCGAAGCCTTCAACCGGGTGGGGGTCAGCGTGCTGATCGCCACCCACGACACCGGCCTCATCAATGCCCAGCGCTACCGCACCCTGCGTCTGAACGCCGGGCGCATGCAGGAGGAAGAGCAAGCATGAGCGGAACCCACAAGCTGGCCTGGCACCAGCGTCTGGCCATGTACTGGGTGGATCACCTGCGCCAGTTGTTTGCCAGCCTGGGTGAGCTGTGGCGTACGCCGCTCAGCTCACTGATGACCATTGCCGTGCTGGGTGTGAGTCTGGCACTGCCGGCCAGTTTCTACGTGTTGCTGAAAAACGCCGAGTCGGTGAGCAGCTTCTGGCAGAGCCAGGCGCAGATCAGCCTCTATCTCAAGCAAAACAGCGGTGAAGATCAGATAAAGGCGTTGCAGACCCGGCTGGAAGGCATGAGTGAAATTGACAAGGTGACCTACATCAGCCCGGAGCAGGGGCTGGCGGACTTCAGCGGTGCCGCCGGTTTTGCCGAGGCGCTGGACCTGCTTGAGCAAAACCCGCTGCCGGCGGTGCTGATCCTGAACCTGTCGGAAAGCGGCCGTCAGCCCGACATGGCCGAGCTGCTGCTGGCCGATATGAACGCCGAGCCGCTGGTGGCCACGGCCCGTCTCGACATGGCCTGGCTGGCCCGGCTGTCGGGCATAGTGGAACTGCTGCGCCAGGCGGTGGTGGGCATGGCGGTGCTGTTGCTGGCCGGGGTGCTGCTGGTGGTAAGCAATACCCTGCGGCTGAATATTCTCAGCTGCCGTTACGAAATCGAGGTCATGAAGCTGGTGGGCGCCACCGACGGCTTTATTCACCGGCCCTTTCTCTACGTGGGGCTGTGGTACGGCATTATCGGCGGCCTGCTGGCCTGGTGGCTCACGCTGATCATGGTGTTTTGGCTCAGCCACAAGGTCAGTGCCCTAGCGGCCCTGTATCAGAGCGACTTTGAATTGCTGGGGCTGGGGCTGAACGAAAGCCTGCTGCTGGTGCTGACGGGGACCTTTTTAAGCCTGCTGGCATCCGGTTTTTCCGTGCGCCGTCACATAAGGGCCATAGAGCCGGCTTGAACCATGGCGCCGGACTGTGGTCTTATGGGTGCAGCAAAGCCCGGTGCCTGTCTTGACTTTTGGTGGTGGATCCATAAATTTTGCTCGCTGGCATGCGCCGGCCGAATCGACCCAGTCATTGCAGAGCAGGCAACCGAAGCCGTTTACACGGAGTCATGTAATGAACACGAGTTTGATGACGACAGATTTTCAGCGCCATTTTGCCCTGGTGCCTCAGGGCAGCCTGGAGGCCTATATCCAGGCGGTGAACACCATTCCCGTGCTCAGTGCGGAGGAAGAAAAGTCCCTGGCCGAACGCCTGCAGAATGAGGGCGATCTGGCCGCGGCGCGTCAGCTGGTGATGTCGCACCTGCGTTTTGTGGTGCACATTGCCAAGAGTTATGCCGGCTACGGCCTGCCCCAGGCGGATCTGATCCAGGAAGGCAACATCGGCCTGATGAAGGCGGTCAAGCGTTTCGACCCGGGCGTGGGTGTGCGGCTGGTGTCTTTTGCGGTGCACTGGATCAAGGCCGAAATTCACGAATACGTGCTGCGCAACTGGCGCGTGGTCAAGGTGGCCACCACCAAGGCCCAGCGCAAGCTGTTCTTCAACCTGCGCAAGTCCAAGAAACGCCTGGGCTGGTTTAACCAGCAGGAAGTGAACCGGGTGGCCGAGGATCTGGGCGTGTCGCCCTCGGAAGTGCTGGAGATGGAATCGCGCATGAGTGCCCAGGATCAGGCCTTTGACCTGGCCTCCGACGACGACGAGCGCGAAGGCAGCTTTGCCCCGGTGCACTACCTGGAAGACAAAAGCTCCGACGTGGCCACCCAGGTGGAAGAAGCCAACTGGGAGCAAACCGCCAACCGTCGCCTGCGCGCCGCCCTGAACGCCCTCGATGAGCGCAGCCAGCGCATTATTCAGGCGCGCTGGCTGGAGGAAGACGACAAGACCACGCTGCAGAGCCTGGCCGACGAATACGGCGTGTCCGCCGAGCGTATTCGCCAGCTGGAGAAAACCGCACTGAAAAAGCTCAAGGCCGCCATGGAGGCATAACCGCGGCGAATGTTCGCGGCATTCTTCGGTGTTTAAAAGGCCCCTCGCGGGGCCTTTTTTCCGCCTATTTTAAAAATACCGAATCACAACATGGCAGGTAGTACCATGAAAATATTGAAGCATTTGTTTGATAACAACCGGGAATGGTCCGAACGCATCAAGGCGGAAGATCCGGCGTTCTTTGAAAAGCTGTCGCTGCAGCAGGCGCCGGAATACCTGTGGATCGGCTGTTCCGACAGCCGGGTGCCCGCCAACCAGCTGACCGGCCTGCTGCCCGGCGATGTGTTCGTGCACCGCAATGTGGCCAACCTGGTGGTGCATACGGACTTCAACTGCCTGTCGGTGGTACAATATGCCGTTGAAGTGCTCAAGGTGAAGCACATCATTATCTGTGGCCACTATGGCTGTGGCGGTGTGTTGGCGGCCATGCAGAACAAGGAGCTGGGGCTCATCGACAACTGGCTGCGCAACATCAAGGACATCTGCCACAAGCACGAGGAAGCGCTGAACGCGATCGAGGATCAGCAGACGCGGGAAGATTACATGTGCGAGCTGAACGTGGTCGAACAGGTGGCCAATCTGTGCCACACCACCATAGTGCAGAATGCCTGGAAGCAGGGGCAACCCCTGTCGGTGCATGGCTGGGTATACGGCATCAAGGACGGCCGCCTGCACGATCTGGATGTATGCGTGACCGGCATGGATCAAATTCCCGACGTTTACCGCATTTTCCGCCAGCGCATTCTGGGCGAAAAATAACAAAATCAGTAGGAAACCTTTCATGAGACGTGAACTGGCCATCGAATTCTCCCGTGTGACCGAAGCCGCCGCACTGGCCGGCTACAAGTGGCTGGGCCGGGGCGACAAAAACATTGCCGACGGCGCCGCCGTGGCAGCCATGCGCCATGTGCTGAACGAAATCGAGATCAGCGGCGAAGTGGTGATCGGCGAGGGCGAGATTGACGAGGCGCCCATGCTCTACATCGGCGAAAAGGTCGGCCAGGGCGGCGATGAAGTGGACATTGCCGTGGACCCCATCGAAGGCACCCGCATGACCGCCATGGGCCAGTCCAACGCCCTGGCGGTGATGGCGGTGGGTGAAAAGGGCGCCTTTCTGCGCGCCCCCGACATGTACATGGAAAAGCTCATTGTCGGTGCCGGTGCCAAGGGTGCCATCGACCTCAACAAGTCCATCGAGCAGAACATCAAGGCGGTGGCCCGGGCGCTGAACAAGCCGCTGTCGCGTTTTACCGTGATCACCCTGGCCAAGCCGCGCCACGACAAGGCCATCAAGACCATGCAGGCCCTGGGCGTGCGGGTGTTCGCCATTCCCGACGGTGACGTGGCCGCCTCCATTCTGGCCTGTATTCCCGAGAGCGAAGTGGACATGCTCTACGGTGTGGGCGGCGCTCCCGAAGGGGTCATCTCCGCCGCCGTGGTGCGCTCCCTGGACGGCGACATGCAGGCGCGCCTGTTGCCCCGTTACGAGGTGAAGGGACCGAGCGAGGAAAACCTGGCCGCCGGCCAGGCCGAGATCGAGCGCTGCAAGCAGATGGGCATCGAGGTGGGTGCCGTGCTCAAACTGGAAGACATGGCCCGCACCGACAACGTCATCTTCTCCGCCACCGGCATTACCAAGGGGGACCTGCTGGAAGGCATCAGCAGCGACGGCAACTATGCTCATACCGAGACCCTGGTGATCCGCGGCAAGTCGCGCACCGTGCGCCGCATTCGCTCCACCCATATTCTGTCGCGCAAGGATCCCAGGCTGCAGGAAATCATTCTGTAACGCCTTGTTTTGAATGACTCTCTGCTCGAACCCGGTCTGCGTACCGGGTTCTTTTTTGTGAGGAGCAAGCCATGCGGCTGCTGTGGCTGCGCAACGATCTGCGCCTGGAGGATAATGCCGGCTGGCAGCACCTGGCGGATTACCGGGGCCAGACGGCGGCGGTGTTTATACTGCCGGCGCACTGGCGGACAACCGATGAGTACGGGCTGCACCGGCTGGGCGCGGCCAGGTCGGCCTATTTGCAGCAGGCGCTGACCGACTTGAGCGCGCGGCTGGCGCCGTTTGCGCTTACCCTGCTGCAAGGTGACCCGGCTGAGCTGCTGCTGGCCTGGCACGAACGCCAGCCCTTTGAGCTGGTGACCCACGCCGCTCAGGCGCCGGAAGAGGCCGGCTGGCTGACCCGGCTGCATGACGCCGGTGTGCTCCTGCATACCTTTGAGGCCCAGCCATTGTTTGCGCCCCAGCAGGTGGCGCCGTTATGTGAGAGGTTTCCCGCCAGCTTTACCGGCTTTCGTCAACAGGTGGAGAAAAAACCGGCCTGGCCGGTGCCGGCACCACAACCGGCCGTGGATCTCGGCCGGCTGCGCGCGGCGACCTGTCCGTTAACCTCCGGCATTGGCTGGCCGAAGTGGCCCGGTGAGCCGGTCCATCCCGCCTGGCACGGAGGCGAAACGGCGGCACAAGGCTGGCTTACGCATTACCTGTTTGAACGACGGGCCCTGAGCCATTACAAGGCCAGCCGCAACGAGCTGACTGGCCGCTATTTCTCCAGCCATCTCAGCGCCGCCCTGGCCTGGGGCTGCCTCTCACCCCGCACCGTGTGGCACCAAATTCTGGCGTACGAGCAGCACTGGGGCAGTGACGAGCACAGCTACTGGCTGCGCTTTGAGTTGCTGTGGCGGGAGTATTTTCACTGGTCGCTGCGGGTACACGACAGACAGTTGTTTGCCGCTGGCGGTCTTACCGGCCGAGCGGTGACTGGCGAGTTTAATGCCGCATACTGGCAGGCCTGGTGTAATGCCCGTACCGGCTGGCCGATGATCGACGCCGGCCTGAAGGAGCTGATGGCCACCGGGTTTTGCTCCAACCGTCTGCGGCAGAACCTGGCCAGCTGCCTCATTCACGAGTTGGGGCTGGACTGGCGGCTGGGCGCGCGTTTTTTTGAGCGGTATCTGGTGGACTTTGACGTGGCCAGCAACTGGGGCAACTGGGCCTATATCGCCGGCACCGGCCACGATCCGTGCCAGGGGCGCCGGTTCAACCCGCACCGGCAATGGCGCCAGTATGATCCCGGGCTTATCCACCTGCACCAGTGGCTGCCCGAGCTGGGCCCGGTCACCCTGGAGCAGGTAGAAAGCCACCAGCGCGGTGAGCAATTGCTGGATTACCCGGCGCCGCTGGTGCCGCTGGCCTAGCTCTGCTGGCTGCCCCGGGTCAGAGCGGCCGGGTCCAGCAGTTCGCGCAGTTCTTCTTCCGACAGCTCGGTTTCTTCCAGGGCCACCTCCAGAATGGGGCGGCATTCGGCATAGGCCTTTTTGGCGATGTCCGCCGCTTTTGCATAGCCGATCACCGGGTTCAGCGCCGTCACCAGTATGGGGTTGCGGGCCAGATTTTCATTGAGGTGCGCCTCGTTGAGGGTGAAGCCGTCGATGGCTTTGGCCAGCAAGGGAGCGCTGTTGGCCAGCAGTGTGATCATGGTGAGCAGGTTGCTGGCCACCAGCGGCAGCATGACGTTGAGCTGAAAATTGCCCGATTGCCCCGCCACCGTGTTGGCCGCATCCAGGCCGATCACCTGGGCCGCCACCATGGCCACCGCCTCGGGCACCACCGGATTAACCTTGCCGGGCATGATGGAGGAGCCTGGCTGCAACGCCGGCAGCTGAATTTCCGCCAGGCCGGTGAGCGGCCCCGAGTTCATCCAGCGCAGATCGTTGGCAATTTTCATCAGTGCCACCGCCAGGGTCCTGAGCTGGCCCGACAGCTCCACCGCCGTGTCCTGACAGCTCAGGGCGTAGAAGTAGTCGTCCGCCGGGCAGAAATCGAGCCCGGTGTGGCGGTTGAGGTAGTCACAGGCCAGTCCGGCCTGACGCGGATCGGCGTTGATGCCGGTGCCGATGGCGGTGCCACCCAGGGCCAGCTGTTGCAGCCGGCTCTGCATGCCCTGCAACCGGTCGCGGCCATACTGCACCTGAGTGGCCCAGCCGCCCAGCTCCTGATCAAGGCGCAGAGGCATGGCGTCCATCAAATGCGTGCGGCCGGTTTTTACCTTGTGCCGCAATTGCTCGCCCTTGCCGAGCAGGGTCTGCTCCAGCTGATACAGGGCCGGCAACAGCTCGCGGCTGCAGGCGAGGGCGGCGCTGACATGTATGGCCGACGGGATCACGTCGTTGGAGCTCTGTCCCATGTTGACGTCGTCGTTGGGGTGTACCGGCTGGCCCAGATGCCGGCTGGCCAGCCGCGCCAGCACCTCGTTGACGTTCATGTTGGTGCTGGTGCCCGAGCCGGTCTGAAACACGTCTACCGGAAAGGCATCGTCGTGCTCGCCGGCCATCACGCTGCGGGCGGCCTGCACAATGGCATCGGCCTTGTCCTGTCCCAGCCGGCCCAGCTCGGCATTGGCATGGGCACAGCCGGCCTTGATGGCCGCCACTGCATGAATAAAGGCCGGCGGCAGGGGTTGGCCCGAAATGGGGAAGTTGTTGATGGCGCGCTGGGTCTGGGCGCCATAGAGTGCCTGCTCCGGCACCGCGATCTCGCCCATGGAGTCCCGTTCGATACGTGTTTTCATTACCGTTCCCCCTGTTTTTAACCGTCAGGTTACAGGGAACAGCTTAGCACTCCGTCCTTCTGCTCAAAGCCGCGGGCGGTGAAAAAGGCGGCCAGTCCGGCCGCTTCGCCGGCAGGGGCCCGGGCCAGATCCAGCTCAAGCCGGGTCAGGCCCGCGGCCACGGCGTCCTCTTTCAGCCGGCGCAGCAGCTCGCTGCCCACGCCCCGGCGGCGGGTGAGGTCGCGCACCGCGAAAAAGCCGATGTGTTCTCCCTGGCGCCAGGCCAGGGCCACGGCGCGGTCGTTGAAGGTGGCCAGCAGAAAGGGCTGGCCCTCGGGCAGGAGGTGGTCCTGCAGAATGAGCTCCGCGTGGGCTCTGTGGCGCTCGGGCAGTTCAGTGAGGTGATGTACGGTGAGGCGCATGATGCCGCTCCTTAGCCATAAAAACGGCCATTCTAACACGCTCACGGTTCGACAAACGGGTCGTCCGGCGGCATTATGGCGCCGTGTTTTTCACCGTGATCACCTTCATGAGCTTTGACACCCGGGCGCAGAACCGCGCCATGACCCACTTTGACGAGCACGACAGCTTCTGGCTGTTCGGCTATGGCTCCCTTATCTGGAAGGCGGACTTTGCCTTTATTGAACGTCGTCCGGCCTGCATTCACGGCTGGGCGCGCCGTTTCTGGCAGGGCTCCCACGATCACCGCGGCACGCCGGCGGCGCCGGGCCGGGTGGCCACCCTGGTGCGTCAGCCGGGGGCCCTGTGCCACGGCATGGCCTACCGCATCGAGCCCGCCGTGCTGGCCCAGCTCGATCTGCGGGAAAAGAACGGCTATCTGCGGGCGCGGGTGGCGGTGCGGTTTGACGATGGCGGTGCCGAAGACGGACTGATTTACCTCGCCACCGAGCACAATGCCGCCTTTCTGGGGGAAGCGCCCCTGGCGGAAATGGCGGCGCAGATAGCCGGCGCCCATGGCCCCAGCGGCAGCAACCGGGAATACCTGCTCAACCTGGCCGAGGCGCTGGCGCGCCAGGGCGTGTACGACGAGCATGTGGCCGGGCTGGCGGCGCTGCTGCCGCCCGTTGAAGGAGAGTGCTGATGGATTGCCGGACGAACTGCGGTGCCTGCTGTATTGCCCCCAGCATCAGTGCGCCGCTGCCGGGCATGCCAAATGGCAAGCCGGCGGGGGTGCCCTGTGCTCATCTGCTGGAAGACATGCGTTGCGCGCTGTTCGGCCAGCCCGAGCGGCCGGCGCTGTGCGCCCGTTTCAGGCCCGCCGACGACGTGTGCGGCAGCAGCCGGGAAGAGGCGCTCTGGCTGATTGGTGAGCTGGAGGCCGCCACGGCCTGAGTGGCGCAGCCTAGCCCCGGCGCAGCCAGGGCAGGGGATCGATGGCCTGACCCCGGTAGCGGATTTCGAAATACAGGCCGGGTTTGTCCTGGCCGCCGCTTTCACCGCTGAGGGCAATGGCCTGGCCGGCTTTTACCTTGTCACCCGGGCCCAGCAGCAGAGACTGGTTGTGGCCGTACAGGCTTAAATAGCCCTTGCCGTGGTCGATGACCATCACCATGCCAAAGCCGTTGAGCCAGTCGGCGTACACCACCTGGCCGTTGGCCACGGCACTCACTTCCCGCCCGGCGGGAGCGCCAATCAGCAGACCCTTCCAGTTAAGCTGGCTGGTGCGGGCGGCACCAAACCGGTGCAGCAGGGTGCCCTTGAGCGGCCAGGGCAGGGTGCCCTTGGCCAGGCCACCAAAGTTGCCCTGAGTTTTGGCCACTACCGGCGTGTGCCCCGGCGGGCCGCCCTGGTTGCGGGCCGCGGCCAGCCGCTCCCGTTCAAGGCGTTCTCGTTCCTGACGCTCCCGTGCTTCCCGCTCGGCCCGCTCCCGGGCAATTTTGATCTGTTGCTCCAGGTGGCTGGCGGCCTGTTGCAGGTTGGCCAGCCGGCGGTTGCCCTGCTCCAGTTGCGCGTTAATTTTCCTGGCGGTCTGGTTGCGCTCGTTCTGGCGCTGCTGCAGCGACTGCTGTTGCTGTTGCTGGCCCGCCAGCAGCTCCTTCAGCCGGGCCCGGCCCTGCTCGGCCCGGCGGCGGTTGTCGGCCAGCTGGCGGCGAATATCCGCGAGTTGTTGCAGGGCATCGGCCCGGGCCTGATTGAGGTGGGCGTAATAGTGCAGCAGGCGATCGATGTCGCTGCTGTCCTGACCGTTGAGCAGCAGCTTGAGGTAGTCGTGGCGGCCGTTCTGATAGGCGGCGCGCAGCTGAGTGGCCAGCTGCTGCCGTTGTTCGTCGGCCTGGCGATTGAGGGAGTGGTGCTCCCGCTCGAGCCGGGCCAGCTCCCGCTCGTTGTCTTGCAGCCGGTTCCGGGTCTGGTTCAGCTCCCGGGCCAGGGCGGAGATGGCCTTTTCGTCCTTGGCCAGCTGTTGCTGCAGGGCCTTCAGCTCTCGCTGCTGCGCCTGAATATCCTGCTGTTGACGGTTGATCTGGCCCTTGACGTTGTTCAGATCCTTGCTGTCATCCGCCCATGCGCAAGCACCGGCCATCAGGCCGGTGCTCAGCAATATTGAAACAATCAGTCTTGGTGCGCCCATAGGGCTGTGATTATTTCAGAACCATCAGAGGCTTGCCAGTCATTTGCGGCGGGATTTCCAGCCCCATCAGGCTCAGCATGGTGGGCGCCAGATCCGACAGCCGGCCGCCTTCCACCGGGGTGGCATCGCGGCCGATGTAAATCAGCGGCACCGGCAGGTTGGTGTGGGCGGTGTGGGCCTGGCCGGTTTGCGGATTGACCATTTGTTCGGCGTTGCCGTGATCGGCGGTGATCAGCGCTTCGCCGCCCACCTTTGCCAGGGCCTCCACCACCCGGCCGATGGACTGGTCCACCGCCTCGCAGGCTTTCACCGCCGCCTCGAATACGCCGGTATGGCCCACCATGTCGCCGTTGGGGTAGTTGCAGATAATCACGTCGAACTCACCGCTCTCAATGGCTTCCACCAGCTTGTCGGTGAGCAGCCCGGCGCTCATTTCCGGCTGCAGATCGTAGGTGGCCACCTTGGGGCTGGGGATAAGCTCGCGCTGCTCGCCCTTGAAGCACGCCTCAATGCCGCCGTTAAAGAAGAAGGTGACGTGGGCGTATTTCTCGGTTTCCGAAATGCGCAGCTGGGTCTTGCCGTGATCCGCCAGCCATTCACCAAGGGTGTTTTCCAGCCGCACCGGCGGATAGGCGCAACTGGTGTGAATGTCGGCGGCGTATTCGGTGAGCATGACGAAGTCGGTCAGTGCCGGGCGCAGGCTGCGCTCAAAGCCGGCGAAGTCGTCTTCAACAAAGGCGCGGGTCAGCTCCCGGGCCCGGTCGGCACGGAAGTTCATAAAGATGACGGCGTCGCCATCCTGCATGGTGACCGGCGCGCCCACCACGGTGGCGTTGACGAACTCATCGTTCTCGCCCCGGTCGTAGGCGGCCTGCAGTGCGTCCACGCCGGAAGCGGCATGGAACCCGGCCTTGCCCCGGGTCAGCAGGTCGTAGGCAGTGTGCACCCGCTCCCAGCGGTTGTCGCGATCCATGGCGTAGTAGCGACCGATCACGCTGGCCAGCCGGCCCTTGCCCAATTTTGTAAACAAACCGTCAAAACGTTCGAGTGAACTCCGGGCAGAACGGGGCGGCACATCGCGGCCGTCGAGAAAGGCGTGCAGGTAAATTTCACCGGCACCGCGCTGGGCGGCCAGCTCCACAATGGCGGCAATGTGATCTTCGTGGCTGTGCACGCCACCCGGCGACAGCAGGCCCATGATGTGCACCGCGCGACCCTTGCTCACGGCGCCGTCCACGGCCTGGGTCAGGGCCGGGTTGGTAAAGAAGTCGCCGTCGGCAATGGCCTTGCCGATGCGGGTCAGCTCCTGATAAACGATGCGGCCGGCGCCGATATTGACATGGCCCACTTCGGAGTTGCCCATCTGGCCGTCGGGCAGGCCCACATCGTGGCCGGAGGTGGAGATCAGGGTGGAAGGGCGGGTTTTCATCAGGCCATCGAGCACCGGTGTGCGGGCGGTGTGAATGGCGTTGTGTTCGGTTTTTTCGCTGTACCCCCAGCCGTCGAGAATGAGCAGTACCAGGGGCTTTTTGGTCGAGTTCATGGTGTAACCCTATGTTGTTATTTGAAAGCTTGAAGCGAGCAACTGAAACTTGTGTGTCATATTACTACAACTGCCGAATTGGTCACCAGACAAGGGGCAGGGGTATTTGCCACAGGGTGATCCGGGCCTCCCTGCGGGCGGCCAAGGCGGCTGTTATTTGACGAGTCCCCATGTATACTCGGGCTTTTCCGTCTTTCGATACGCAAGAAGTAACATCATGCAAGAGTACCTTGATTTTGCCGCCCGGCACCCGCTGCTGACCATGGTCTGGCTGGGCCTGGCCTCGGCGGTGGTATACACCTCGATTATTTCCCGCCTGTCAAAGGTGAAGGTGGTTCCGGCCCAGGAAGCGGTCATGCTGATCAACAAGCAGAATGCGGCCGTGGTCGACATTCGCCCGGCGGAAGAATTCCGCAAGGGCCATATCGCCGGTGCCGTGAACGTGCCTCACGCTCAGCTCAAGGCCAACAACCTGAATCTGATCGAGAAGTACAAGGACAAGCCCCTGGTGCTGGTGTGCGAAAGCGGCATGACCACCGCCAGTGCCGGCCGGTTGCTGAGCAAGGCCGGTTTTGGCCAGGTGTTTACCCTGCGCGGCGGCATGGCCGACTGGCGAACCCAGAACCTGCCGGTGACCAAGCGCTAATTTTTACCACCCATTGAGCAAAAGGATAGTTTCATGGCCGAAGCAGCAAACGGCGCCGATGCCCAGGCGCAACAGCAGGTAGAATTCCAGATCCAGCGCATTTACCTGAAGGACGTGTCCTTTGAAGCCCCGGGCACGCCCCTGGTGTTCCAGAAAGAGTGGAAGCCCGAGGTGAAGCTGGATCTCGACACCAAGAGCGCCCGCCTGGGTGACAACGTGTTTGAAGTGGTGCTGACCCTGACCGTGACCTGCAACATGGGCGAAAACGAAACCGTTTACCTGTGCGAAATTCAGCAGGCCGGGGTGTTCACCATCGGCAACATGGCTGAGCCCCAGCTGGCACATTGTCTGGGCTCTTTCTGCCCCAACATTCTGTTCCCCTACGCCCGCGAAACCGTGGCCGGCCTGGTGAACAAGGGCTCCTTCCCGCAGCTGAACCTGGCGCCGGTGAACTTCGACGCCCTGTTTGCCGCCCACGTGCAGCGCGCCCAGCAGCAACAACAGGCCGACGCCTGATGACGCACGCCGCCATCAGCGTGCTGGGGGCCGGCTCCTACGGCACGGCCCTGGCCATTGCGCTGGCCCGCAATGGCCACCGCACCCTGCTGTGGAGCCACCGGCCCGAGCAGGTGGCGGCTCTGGCGGCGGACCGCTGCAACCGGGTATTTCTGCCCGATGCCCTGTTTCCCGACAGCCTCGAACTGGAAGCCGATCTGCAGCGGGCGGTGCAGGCCAGTCGCAATCTGCTGATTGTGGTGCCAAGCCATGTGTTCGCCGATGTGCTGCACCAGGTGAAGCCCTTTCTGCGCCCCGACAGCCGCATTGCCTGGGCCACCAAGGGGCTGGATCCGGCCACCGGCAACCTGCTGCAGCGGGTGGCCGAAGACGTAGTCGGCCCGGATCGCCCGCTGGCGGTGCTGTCGGGGCCGACCTTTGCCAAGGAGCTGGCCATGGGCCTGCCCACGGCCATTTCGCTGGCATCCACCGATGCGGATTTCGCTCGGGAGCTGGCGGATCTGGTGCACTGCGATCGCTCGTTCCGGGTATATCTGAACGACGACATGGTGGGCCTGCAACTGGGCGGCGCGGTGAAAAACGTGATCGCCATTGGCGCCGGCCTGGCCGACGGGCTGGGTTTTGGCGCCAATGCCCGCACCGCGCTGATCACTCGCGGTCTGGTGGAGCTGCAACGTCTGGGCGTGGCCCTGGGCGCCCAGCAGGACACCTTTATGGGCATGGCCGGCCTGGGGGATCTGGTGCTGACCTGCACCGACAACCAGTCCCGCAACCGTCGCTTTGGTCTGGCCCTGGGCCAGGGCAGCAGCGTGGACACCGCCATGGCCGAGATCGGCCAGGTGGTGGAAGGCTACCGCAACGCCGCCGAGGTGCATCAGCTGGCCGGGCGCCACGGGGTGGAGATGCCCATCTGCGAGCAGGTCTATCAGGTGCTGTATGAAGGCAAGAACGCCAGAGAGGCCGCCATCGCCCTGCTGAGCCGGGACCGCAAGGCGGAATAGCAGGGCCGGAAGGCTAAATCCGCAGCGAACACAGAAGCAAAAAAAGGAGCCTTATGGCTCCTTTTCGCGTTCGGGCCGAGCCACTCAGTAGTAGGAGTGTTCGCCGCGCTGGTGTTCGGTGGCGTCGCGTACGCCGGTGAGTTCACCCGGAAACAGCTCGAGCAACTGTTTCTCGATGCCTTCCTTCAGGGTGACGTCGACCATGGAGCACCCGTTGCAACCACCGCCGAACTGCAGAATGGCGAGGCCGTCTGCGGTGATCTCGGTGAGCACTACCTTGCCGCCGTGGCTGGCCAGGCCCGGGTTGATCTGGGACTGCAACACGTACTCCACCCGGTCGGCCAGGGGCGCGTCGTCGGGCACCTTGCTCATCTTGGCGTTGGGCGCCTTCAGGGTGAGCTGGGAGCCCATCTGATCGGTGACAAAGTCGATTTCGGCCTCTTCCAGAAAGGGCGCACTCTGGGGATCGACGATGGCTTCAAAGCCGTCAAAGGGCAGGTGGGTGTCATCGTGATCCACTGCATCGGGAGGACAGTAGGAGACTCCGCACTCGGCATTGGGGGTGCCCGGGTTAACCACAAAGACGCGAATATTGGTGCCTTCCGGCTGTTGTGACAGCAATTTGCGGAAGTGTCCCTGGGCGGTTTCGGAAATCGTAATCATTGCTATCCTCGTAAACCTGACTAAACAACTCAACTTTTATCATACTCCTGTTGCCGGGCCTTGAATAGCCGTCAGTGTTCAAGAGTGCGGCACACCGCCCACACTTCCACCCGCTCCACTCCGTGCGCCTGCAACAGCCGGGTCAGCTCGGCCATGGTGGCGCCGGTGGTGATGACGTCATCCAGCAGCGCCACATGGCGGTAGGGGCAGGAAGCGGTGGTAAAGGCACCGGTGAGGTTGCGCCGGCGCTCGGCCTTGCTCAAATGCGTTTGCGCGGCCGTGGCCCGGACCCGGCGCAGCAGGCGGTGATCGACCGTCAGGGCCGGCGGCAGTCCTCGGGCAATTTCCTCCGCCTGGTTGCCGCCCCGGCGCAGCCGCCGCCACCAGTGCAGCGGCACCGGCAGCACCGCCTCGGGCCAGGGCGGCAAGAGCCGCTCGGCCAGCAGCTGTCCCAGCAGGCGGCCGTTGAGCAGCCGGCCGTGGTACTTGAGGTCGTGCACCAGCCGGTTAAATGGGGCCTCATAGGGAGCCAGTACCTGCATGCGCTGCCAGGGCGGCGGCCGCTTCTGGCAGTGGCCGCAGCGGGCACCGGCCATGGGCAGCGGACAGGCACAGCCGGGGCAGGGATGTTCCAGCACCGGCAACTCGTTGCGACAGTGTTGGCACAGCAGCGCGGCGTCGTGGCAGTCCTGCCGGCACAACAGGCACTGGCCCCACCACAAGGAGCCGGATTGTAAGCGGGCGAGCAGGGGCCGTATCATGGCGTGGTCGTGATAAGGAAACATGCAATGAGTGTATATACAGAACAACACGGGCGAGGCCCGCATCTGGTGCTGCTGCACGGCTGGGGCATGAACGGCGCGGTCTGGCGCGGGCTGGCGGCCCGGCTGGAGACGGACTTTTGCCTGCACATCGTGGACTTGCCGGGCTTTGGGCACAGTGCTCCTTTGCCGGTTGGCAGCAGTCTGGCCGACTGGGCCGACAGCGTGCTGGCGGTGGTGCCGGAGCGGGCCGCCTGGCTGGGCTGGTCTCTTGGGGGACTGGTGGCCACTCAGGCGGCGTTGCAGGCACCCAGGCGGGTGAGTGCGCTGATCACCCTGGCCAGTTCCCCCCGGTTTGTCAGCGACGCCGGCTGGCCCGGCATCCGGCCCGAGGTGCTGAGCGGCTTTGAGCAGCAGCTGGCGGAAGATCACCAACTGGTGGTGAACCGCTTTCTGGCGCTGCAAGCCATGGGCAGCGAGCATGCCCGGGACGACATTCGCCGGCTGCGGGACAGCCTGGCCAGCAAGCCGGCCCCGGATCCGCAAGCCCTGGCGGCGGGTCTGGGCCTGCTGGGTGAAGTGGATCTGCGGGCGCAACTGGCGCAGCTGGAAATGCCATTGCTGCGGCTCTATGGCCGCCTGGACGGTCTGGTGCCGCGCAAGGCGGCGTCACTCACCGACGCCCTGGCTCCAAACAGCGCCAGCCACGTTGAGCCCAAGGCGTCCCATGCGCCCTTTATCTCCCACCCCGAGGCCACCGCCGAGCACATTCGCCGCTTTCTGCAGCATAAAGACTGAGCGCAAAGGCACGTTTGGGCGCCGGGCTGGGCTATAGTCAAAGGCACAGTCAGCAAGGCAAGCGCCTCATCAGGGAATGTTGCATGGCGATACCCGTGATCCTGCCCAACCTGCCGCCCAACCAGGCCCAGCCGGCCACCGAGGCGGCACGCGCCGATAACGTGCGTCGTCCGGCCATTCCGGTGATTCGGGCGGTGCAGCCCTATGTGGCCATTCGTCCGCGCGACCGGCAACGCCAGCGCAACCGTTGGGAAGAAGCCCTTGAGGCTTGGCTAAGCCTGCATCAGGGGGCGGTGTGCCTGATTGGCCCCAGCCCGGCCATGAGCCGCCGGCTGGCGGTGATCGACCGGCGCTACCACGCCCTCGACGGTCACGCCGATGCCATGCTGGATATCGAGGTCTGACCCAGCGGAGACACAGCCATGGCCAGTTACGACATCACCCTCAAACGCACCGAGCCGGTAGCCGACGGCACCCTGGCGCTGTTTTTCGACAAGCCCGGCGGCTTTGAGTTTACCGCCGGTCAGTGCGTGCGGCTGGTGCTCAAGGACCCGCCGGAAACCGACGGTGAGGGCAATGGCCGCATCCTGTCGCTGGCTTCGGCACCGGCGGAAAGCGAGCTGATGGTGGCTACCCGGCTGCGCGACACCGCCTTCAAGCGGGTGCTGGGCGGGCTCGCGCCCGGCGCCGTGCTTACCCTCAAGGGGCCTTACGGTAATTTTGTGCTGCCCGTCGAGGGGGATGCGCCCCTGGTGTTCATCACCGGCGGCATTGGCATTACGCCGGTGCGCAGCATGCTGTTGCAGTTGCTGGAAGAAGGCGACAACCGCGCTGTGACCCTGTTCTACGCCAACCGCCGCCTGGGGGACGCCGCCTTTCTCCATGAGCTGCAGCAGGCCTGCGCCGGGCGCAGCAATTACGAACTGGTGACCATTCTGACCCAGGATCCGAACTGGCCGGGGGAGCAGGGGCACCTGGATGAAGCCATGCTGCGCCGCCACGTGGTGGAGCTGAGCGAGCCGCTTTACTATCTGGACGGTCCCCCCGGGCTGGTGAGTGCCATGAGGTCGGTGCTGGCGGGGGCGGGCGTGTCCGACGACCGGGTGCGCACCGAGGAATTTGCCGGCTACTGAAAATAGACCTGCTTCGGCTCTGTGTGTAAAATTCGTGCTCTTTTTGTTGAACGACGAGATCACGCCATGGGCAGAGCCTATCAAAACCGCAAAGAATCCATCGCCAAGACCGCCAACGCCAAGAGCAAGGTCTACAGCAAGTACGGCCGCGAAATCTACGTGGTCGCCAAGGCGGGGGGCGCCGACCCTGATGGCAACCTGAGCCTGCGTGGCCTGATCGAACGCGCCAAAAAAGACCAGGTGCCTTCCCACGTGATTGAAAAGGCCCTGCAAAAGGCCACCAGCGGCGCCGGTGAAGACTTTTCCCCGGCCCGCTATGAAGGTTTTGGTCCCGGCAACTGCATGGTGATCGTCGACTGCCTCACCGACAACCCCAACCGCACCATTGGTGACGTGCGCCAGTGCTTCAACAAGGTTAAGGCCAAGCTGGGCAGTTCCGGCACCGTCAGCCACATGTTTGATCACTGCGCCATTCTGGTGTTTGAGGGTGACGACGAGGAAGCCGTGCTGGAGGCCCTGATGATGGCCGATGTGGATGTCACCGACATCGAGCTGGAAGACGGCAAGATCACTGTGTTTGCCCCCCAGACCGAGTATTTCAAGGCCAAGCAGGCCCTGAGCGAAGCCTTTGAAGGCATCGACTTCGAGGTGGACGCCATTCAGTTCGTGCCCCAGACCACGGTCCAGATCAGTGGCGACGACGTGGCTCAGATGGAGCGCTTCCTCGACATGCTCAACGACGTGGACGATGTGCAGAACGTTTATCACAACGCCGAATACTGATCACACTGGCTCGTATGGAATGTTAAAACCCTCCTTTTGGAGGGTTTTTTTATTGCCGTTTTCCGTGTGCTGGATCACAAAATAGATAACAATTATTTTTTCTTTTTGTGACAATGATGGCCATAAATAAGTGCTGAATGAGGCTTTTAGGCCGGTTTCTCGGCTTTTGGTTTCTTGTTTTTTGCTTATTAATCAGACTTTTGAGTTTGGTTTTCTGGCGTGAGGGGCCGAGTGTGCTTCCTGGGGAGTGACTGGCTGTGGCTAAAGGCATAATTCACAAGCGTGTTTACAGATCGTTAACGATTAGCTCATAATCAAAATCGTTAACGATTTACCCGTTTTTCTGTAAACAAGGAGTCTGTATGCGGATCAAGATTATCAACCCTAACACCACCCAGGCGTTTACCGATGCGCTGCAGCAGCTCGCCGACAGCGTGGCCCGGCCCGATACCCAGGTGCTGGCGGTGAGCCCGGCCACTGGTCCGGCCTCCATTGAAAGCTTTTACGACGAAGCCCTGGCGGTGCCCGGCGTGCTGGAAGAAGTGGCCAGGGGCGAGCGGGAAGAAAACATCGACGCCTATGTGCTGGCCTGTTTTGGCGACCCCGGCTTGTATGCCGCCCGCGAGCTCACCGACAAGCCGGTGCTGGGCATTGCCGAGGCGGCCTTTCATATGGCGAGCATGGCCGGTGCCTGTTTCAGCGTGGTGACCACCGCCCCCCGGGTGCGATTCATGACCGAGCACCTGGTCAGCCGCTACGGCTTTAACGAGCACTGCAAGCGCATTCGCACCACCCCCATGCGGGTACTGGATCTGGCCACCTCGCCGGACACCGCCATCGCCAAGGTGATTGCCGAGTGCCGGCTGGCCATGGCAGAAGACAAGGCGGAGGCCATTGTACTGGGCTGCGCCGGCATGTCGGCGCACCGGGAGTATATCGAACGCGAGATCGGTATTCCGGTTATCGACGGCACCGTGGCCGCAGTCAAGCTGTGCGAGGCCATGGTGGACATGAAACTGGGCACCAGCAAGGTGCTGACCTTTAACTGGCCACGCCCCGAGCTGGCCGCACCGGGCAAGGGACTGAAAATCGCCTGAACCCACCCGTAATCGCTCGGCCAACGACGGCCGGCGCAGGATGAGGGCGGCAACGCCCTCACGTGACGGAATACCGAGGACTAGACTATGGCTATTCAGAATGTAAACAGCGAAGCCGCCATTCCCATGACCACCGGCAAGGCCGAACCGGCACCCGCCGCTGGCCACGACAAGAAGGCCGGGGAAGAATCCCTGGCACCCCAGAAGCACCGCATTATGGGCCGGGTGTCCTACCTGCTGGCCTGGTTCGGTGGGTGCGTGTCGATCGGCACCTTTACCATGGGCTCCAGCATTGTTGGCACCCTCAACCTGGTGCAGGCGGTGGTGGCCATTGCCATCGGCTGTTTTGTGATCGGCATTGCGCTGGCCCTGAACGGTGCCGCCGGCTACAAGTACGGCATTCCCTTTATGGTGCAGGCCCGGGCCGCCTTTGGCTTTTCCGGCACCCGCTTCCCCGGCCTGGTGCGGGCCATACCCGCCATTGTCTGGTACGGCTTTCAGAGCTGGATCGGCGCCGGCGCCCTGAACGCGGTGTCGGCCACCCTGTTCGGGTTCGACAACCTGGTACTGTTCTTCGTGCTGTTCCAGTTCCTGCAGATCGGCCTGTCCATCTTTGGCTTCCAGGGCATCAAGTGGCTGGAAAACGTGGGCAGCGGCTTTATTCTGCTGGCGCTGGTGTACATGTTCTGGAGCGTGATCAACCGCTACGGTGACGAGATCACTGCCAACCTGGTGAACATGGAAGGCACCTGGGGTGTGCCCTTCTGGGGCGCGACCATGCTGTTCCTCGGCATTTACAGCACCATGATGCTGAACGTGAGCGATTACTCCCGTGAGCTGAAGGAAGGCACCAAGCCGGGTCTGCTGACCACCATCTACGCCATGTCCATTCTGCCCTGCACCCTGTTTATGGGCCTGATTGGCCTGATGGTCTCCGGTGCCACCGGTGTGTCCGACCCCATTCAGGTGTTCTCCAGCGCCGTGGACAATACCCCGCTGCTGATCATCACCCTGCTGTTCATCGCCTTTGCCCAGGTGACCACCAACGTACTGAACAACGTGGTGCCGCCCACCTACATCCTGATGGACGTGTTCAAGCTGAAGTTCCGCACCTCCACCATTATTGTGGGTCTGCTGGCCTTCTGCACCTTCCCCTGGGAGCTGGTGAAGGAAGAATCTTCCGCCGGTCTGCAACTGTTCGTACAGACCTACTCTGCCTTCCTCGGTCCCATCTTTGCGGTGATGGTGGTGGACTACTTCATCCTGCGTCGTCGCAAGCTGGATCTCGGCAAGCTGTATGACGAGAACGGCCCCTACAAAGGCGTGAACTACGCCGCCGTGGTTGCCGCCCTCACCGGTGCCGTGGTGGCTCTGACCTTCTCCTCGGTATCCTGGTATGCCAGTCTGATCCCGGCCGGTCTGACCTACTACCTGCTGATGCAGTACTGGAAGCCCTGTCAGCGCTTCCGCAACTGACCCCCAGGCCCCGCACTTATGGTGCGGGGCCACTTTCGTTTAACCAGAGGAGCCCGGTGCCATGTCCAGACTGGTTCTGATCAATCCCAACTCCAGTGTCCATACCACCGCCGCCATGGTGGCGCTGGCGCAGCGGGAGGCCGGCCGCATTCCGGTAACGGGCGTCAGCAACGCGGCGGCACCGGCGTTGCTGACCACGCCCGCGGAGATTGCTACCGCCGCTGCCGGCGTGATTGAGCTGGGGCTGGCGGCGGCCGCCGACGGGGCCTCGGCACTGGTGATCGCCGCCTTTGGCGACCCGGCGCTGGATGAACTGCGTGAGCGGGTCGGCATTCCGGTATTCGGCATTGCCGAGTCGGCCTTTCACGCAGCAGCCGGGCACGGCCGCCGTTTTGCCATTGCCACCATTACTCCGAATGCGGAGCTGCTGGCGTCGTTTGAGCAAAAGGCGGGCCGGCTTGGCTATGCTGAACAGTATGCCGGAGCCTGGGTGACCCCGGGCCATCCCGCCGAGCTGGTGCACTCAGCCGAAGCGCTGGATGCGGCCCTGGCCGAGGCGGTACGTCAGTCCGCCGAACAGGGAGGGGCCGAGGCGGTGATCATCGGTGGCGGCCCGCTGACCGGGTCGGCGCTGCGGTTGCAATCCCGTTTTGACATGCCATTGATTGTGCCGGTCGCCGCCGCTACGCGTGATGCGCTGGCTGCGCTCAACGCCGGCTGACATTGTCTTTATTTGCGTTTTCAAGGGAGATAAACGCCATGGACGACAAGCAACTCGAAATTACCCATCACGATCCTCTGCTTTACAACGAGGATCTGGCCCCCATCAAGCACAAGGATCGCAGCTGGGGCTGGTTTGAAATCTTCAACGTCTGGTCCAACGATATTCAGAGTCTGTTCGGTTATACCCTGGCCGCTTCGCTGTTTCTCAGTTACGGTCTCAACGGCTGGGCGGTGATGGCGGCCATTATACTGGCCGGCTTTATCGTAATGGTGCTGGTCAACCTGACCGGCAAGCCCAGCGTCAAATACGGTATTCCCTTTCCGGTGATGATCCGCTCCAGCATGGGGGTGCGCGGTGCCAACTTTCCGGCCATGCTGCGGGCCATTATCGGTATCTTCTGGTACGGGGTGCAGACCTATTTTGCCTCCACCGCCGTGACCCTGCTGCTGACCGCCCTGTGGGGCGCCGGTGACAGCGAATATCTCGGGCTGTCGGGCACCGCCTGGCTGTCGTTTGTGATCGTCTGGCTGTTCCAGATCCTGCTGTTCTGGCAGGGGATCGACAAGATCAAAACCTTTCTCAACTGGGCCGGGCCGCTGGTCTATGTGGTGATGCTGGTGCTGATGGCCATTGTCTGGTACCAGGCCGGCGATCAGCTGCTGCCGGCGGTGGCCACCATTTTTGATGGCGGCGGTGACTATCAGGGCAGTGACCTGGCGGCCTTTACCGCCATTGTGGGCACCATGGTGGCTTATTTCGCCGCCGTGGTGATCAACTTCGGTGACTTTACCCGCTTTGTGCGCAGCGAACGGGAAATGAAGATCGGTAATCTGGTGGGACTGCCGCTCAATGTGGCGTTCTTCTCCTTTATTGCGCTGATCATCACCGCCGGTACCCTGGTGCTGTTTGGCGAGGCGCTGACCAACCCGGCCGACATTGTTGAGCGGGTGGACTCGCTGCCGCTGACCATTATTGCGGCGCTGACCTTCTTTGCCGCCACCGTGGGCATCAATCTGGTGGCCAACTTCATTCCGCCGGCCTATGACCTGGCCAACCTGTTTCCCAAGGTAATCAGTTTCCGTATCGGTGGGCTTATTACCGCCGTGGTGGCCTTCTTTGTGGGCGCGCTGTGGGTGTCGGTGATCAGCCAGATCGGCATTCCCGGGTTTGTGAATGCCCTGGGGGCCATCGTCGCGCCCTTCTACGGCATTATCGTGGTGGATTACTACCTGGTGAAACGGCAGCAGCTGAACATGCAGCAACTGTTTTCCCGGGATCCGCAGGGAGCCTACTTCTATCAGAGTGGCTGGAACAAAAAGGCGCTCACCGCCTTTGCCATGGCGGCGGTATTTTCCGTTGCCACCGTATGGGTGCCGGCGCTCAGTGATCTCAACGGTTATGGCTGGCTGATAGGTGCGGCCCTGGGCGGCATTTTCTATTACTGGCTGATGCCCAGAGCCCGGGGCTGACCCGCTGGCGCTCCGGCATCAAGGATCAAAAAAGCCCTGCGAATGCAGGGCTTTTTACGACATGGCCGCTATCAGCAGCCTTTTTTGGGGTGGCATTTGCCGCTGCCACCGCCGCCACCATCGCCGCTGTCGTCGCCGTCGCTCTGGCCTTTGGGGCTGATATTGATGTTGAGGATGGCGGTCGCGGTATGCTGACCATCGCTGATGGTATAGCTCAGGGTATCGCCGCCGCGCTTGTTGCCGCTGCTGTACACCAGCCGGTTGTCGACCAGTGCCACCGAGCCCTTGCTGCCCTGGGTAAAGTCGCTGATGGTGAGTGCATCACCGTCGGGATCGCTGTCGTTGGCGAGCACGTCTATGGTCAGTGTGCCGCCGAGCTTGACGCTGGCGCTGTCGTCCACCGCCACCGGCGGCTGGTTGCCGTCATTCCCGGTGGTGGCAGAACGCACCGCCGACAGGGCGGTTTCGTTGCCGGACGGGTCTCTGGCCTTGACCTGAAAGCTGTAGCCGGTGCCGGGTTGCAGCCCGGTGGCGCTGTAGCCGGTGCCCTCCTGCCAGGGGCTGTTACTGCAGCCGCTGCCACCGGCGACGCACAGAAACTGGTACTGCACCAGGCCGGAATCGTCGCTGGCCGGGTGCACCGCCATGTCGATGCGGTCGGTTCCCTGCGCCGTGGGCGGCGTGGCCCACCAGCCTGCCGGATTGGGCGCCGGGGCGGTGGTGTCGCCCTGAGCCGGGGTCAGGCTGCCCGAGATGAAATACATGCCCAGGCTGCCGTAATCGCTGTAGGGGGTCACGCTGTTGCCGACCCCGGTCACCTCCAGGTAATAGCGGCCCGCCGCCAGGGTCTGCTCGATGTGCGCCATGGTGTCGTTCTGCGGGTCGGCGCTGATCACCAGCTTGCCTTCGGCGTCGTACAGGCTGGCCCGAATGTCGAGGTTGGCGCCGCGGCGGCCGTCGTTATAAAAGCTGTCCCAGGCCGGGGTGACGGTCAGGGATACGGGGCCGGCGGCAGTGTCGAAGCGGAACAGATCCCGATCTTGTGCCGTTTCGATGATGCCCTTGTTGTCCGGTGCCAGGTTGCCGGGATCGATTTCCGGTGAGGTGGAATGGATGTTGCCGGCGGCATCGGCGAGCAGCGGGGTGGCACTGGTCAGGTCGTTGCCGTGATCATCGGCACGTATGCCCAGCTTGTTGCCGATGATCTGAATATCGTTCTGGGTGTTGTTGGCGCCGGCGTATTCGCCCCGGCTCCACTGGGTGACCTGCGCATAGTAACCTACTCCCATGATCGGGCCCCAGGAAACATAGCCGGCGCCGTGGCCGCCGTAGTAACCCTGGGTGGAGGTGCCGTCGTGGCTGAGCCCCAGGTTGTGCCCCAGCTCGTGGGTCGCCGCTTCGGCCACCCAGGCCGACACATAGGGCCCCAGATTGTTGGCATACACCAGCGCCGGTGAGTAGTACTCGTAGTTGCTGCGTCCCCAGACGTCCACATAGGCAACGCCGCCGGCGCCCGCCGCCGGCATGGGCGTGCCGAATTCGTCGGTGTCTTCGGTGATCAGCACATGGCCCACGTTCGGGCCAAAGGCCGCAGGCGCCTCTGTGGTAACGTCGATGTCGAACGGCGCCATGTCTTCGGCGATTCGGTGCCAGATTTCGGCAATGCGGCTGCGCTCGGCGTCGCTGAAACTGTTCGGGCTGCCATCGGTATCGTAAGGCCTGGCGTAGAGAGGAGCGGTGCTCCAGGCGGTGTTGCTGAGCACATGGCCGTCAAAGTCGAGGAACACCACCTTGCCGGCGCCGGGCCGGCTGTGCAGAAAGAAGGTGTCTTCCGGCGCCACCGTCAGTGGCTCGGCCACCTCGTCGATGGCCGGCGCCTCGCCCTGTTCCGGCAGCACGGTGTCTTCATAGAAAATGGCGCCGTCCTGGTCGGCCCGCAGGAACTCGAAGTCCTGAGTGGGAATATTGAGCCGCTCGAGCCACTCCAGGGCCCGCTGCCGGGCGGGGAGGGGCAGCCTTTCGATCTGGGATTTCAGCCGGCCGGGAGGCAGATTGTCGGGGTTGCCGTCGAACCCGGGCGTGGCCTGGGCGGCAAACGTCACCAGCAGTGACATCAGACACCCGGCAAGGGGAGTGCTTGGTTTGAAGTTCATCCTGAGGTTCCTCGTTCGCCCGGCCTTCGCATGGCGGAGCGCGGTTATGATGCCACTGTGCCTGACGCGCCGGTCTCGGGTTGGCGCCGTATGGGGCGCTCCGGGCGGCGGTCAGGTAAAATGCTAGCGGGGTGACCCCGGCCCCGCCAGTTTCAGTCGGGCCGACGGCGGTGTGGCGGCTGGTCGTCCGCGGGTGTTTGCCCCGGTAGCCCGCGGCATTGCCCCGCCGGCCGGTGCGCCGTCGTGATCGGGCGCTCCGTGCCGGCCTTACGTCAGCGGGCGTCGCACGGGAGCCATGCCAGTCCGCTCTCAGCGGTAGCGGAGGGCGAGTTTCTTAACGAATGAGCACCTGATTGTTGACAATGTGAAGCTATGTTAATCTCGGGTTAAACGGTGGTCTTTTCACCGCGGTTTACGGGATGGCGGCGAGGCCATGACGCGCTCGCCCGGCCGAGCACACAGGACAAGCCAATGAATAATAAAAACACGGATCTGGACAAGGTTTACCAGCGTATCTGGGAGGCGATCGTTGCCCACAAGCTGCTGCCGGGTACCCGGCTGAAGGAAGAAGAGCTGTGCGACACCTTTGGCCTGAGCAGGGGCTTTGTACGCAAGCTGCTGCTGCAGCTGTCCTATCACAAGCTGGTCAACCTGGTGCCCAACAGTGGCGCCTTTGTGGCCGAGCCCTCACCGGAAGAGGCGAGGGACATTTTTCAGGCTCGCCGGCTGATTGAGGCCGAGCTGGTGCGGGAGCTGGCGAGCAAGTGCACCCTGAGGGAGAAAAAGCTGCTGCAGGAACACCTGGAAAAAGAGCACCAGGCACTGGAGCAGGGGGATCAGAGCCTGCGCATTCGTCTTTCGGGCGAGTTTCACCTGCTGATTGGCAAGCTGGCCAACAAGCCGGTGCTGACTTCCTTTCTGCACGAGATCATTCCCCGCTCGTCACTGATCGTGGCCCTGTATCAGCAAAGCGGCGTGCGCAAGGGCCATCATCATGCCGGGCCCTGCAGCGAGCACAATGAGCTGCTGGAAGCCATTGCCGGCCACCACACCGAGCGGGCGGTGCAGCTGATGATCGACCACCTTAACGAGATCGAGGCCCGGCTGCAGCTGGAACCGCCGGCAGAGGAAGACGTCAACCTCAAGCATATCTTTGCCGACTTCTGAAGCTTGACCGGCGTGCCCCTCCGGTTATGATGCCAACTTACTGATTTTACTTAAAATGACGCGGCGGCCCTGGGTCGCCGTTTTATCTGGGAGTAAAAGGGAATGGCGGATTTGGACTTCCTGAAGGCCAGCATAGCGCTGGCGAAGGACAACGTGGCCAGGGGTGGCCAGCCGTTCGGCGCCGTACTGGTAAAGGATGGTGAGGTGCTGGCGGAAGGCGTAAATCAGACCTATATCGACCACGATCCCACCGCCCACGCCGAAATTCAGGCATTGCGCAACGCCGCCCGCATTCACCAGCGGTCGCTGTTTGCCGGCAGCACCATGTATGCCAGCGGCAAGCCTTGCGCCATGTGCATGGCGGCCATGATCCAGGCCGGGGTCTCGCGACTGGTGTATTGCGCCGGCGACGACGTGGGCGAGGGCTACGGCTGGTCTACCGACTATCTCTACCGGCGCATGCAGCAGCCCTTTGGTGAACAGGGCGTTGTCACCGTGCATCTGCCGCTGGCAGAAAAAACCGCCGTGTTCGAGCTGTGGCGGGAACGCCACGGCCAGGGCGGCAACGAGCATATCAGGCGGGATTAGGTCGTGCCGGCGGCCGGCGCTATTGCCGGCAGGTGTCGTTGCAGGCGCTGATCAGCCGTTCCGCCAGCAGCTTGCTGTGGGCCGAGAGCTGGTCCTGGGCGTGCAGGGTCAGCTCCAGGTCCGGCACGTTCGGCAGACCGTCTTCCTCGGTGAGAATACGGTGTCTGGCGGTAACCAGCCGGCGGGGCAGCAGTGAGATGCCAAAGCCTTCTTCCACCGCGCAACAGACCCCCGACAGGCTGGTGCTCACGTAAGCCAGCCGCCAGCTTCGGCCCAGCCGGTCAAAGGTGTGGGCCATTTCCCCCCGGTACAGACCACCGATGGGAAAGGTGACCAGCGGCACCGGCTGACTGGCCAGGTTATTGCTCTCCAGGCCGTCTATCCAGCACAGCGGCTCGGGCCAGCTGGCCAGCCCGGGCACGCTGCCCGGGCGCTGCTTGACCAGGGCCAGATCCAGCTCGCCGCGCTGAAATTCCCGCCAGATGTCGCTGCACAGGCCACTTTTTACCTCCAGCCGAATGCCGGGGTACTGATCGGCAAATGCCGACAGCGCCGGCATGATGGCGTGGGTGGCAAAGTCTTCCGGCACGCCCAGGCGAATTTTCTGCTGTTCAATGCTCAGGCTGGTCTGGGCCAGCGCCTCGTGCATCAGCTGCAGAATGCGCCGGGCATAGTTGAGCACCCGCTCGCCTTCCAGGGTGGCGGTAATGTAGCGGCCTTTGCGGTTGAGCAGTTCGCAGCCGAGCTGGGATTCCAGCTTGCGTATCTGCTGGCTGACGGTGGACTGGGTGAGATGGGTGCTGTCGGCGGCACGGGTAAAGCTGCCGGTGTCCACCACGGCCACAAAGCTGCGCAGCAGCACGGGATCGAGCGTTGTCAGTTGAGTCATAGCAACCTGTTAGTGGTAAATGCACTGGCCTTCATTGGATTATTTAATTTATAAATTATTTGGCCATGCTCTACAATCCATGTGTTCAGCATTTAAGCAGTGCGGTACGCCTGTTTTCGCGACCGGGCTGCTTTCGTTGGCAATGTCCAACCATTCAGCATAAAGGACAAAGTAATGGCCCGTAATACCTATTATGCCCCCAAGGGCGGTCTGCCCCCGCAGACTCAACTGATCCACGATCGTGCCGTGTTTACCGAAGCCTACGCCGTGATCCCGAAAGGCGTGATGAGCGACATCGTGACCAGCTTCCTGCCGTTCTGGGACGAAACCCGCCTGTGGGTGATTGCCCGTCCGATGAGCGGTTTCTCCGAGACCTTCTCTCACTACATCATGGAAGTGTCTCCCAATGGCGGCAGTGAAAAGCCCGAGCTGGACCCCGGTGCCGAAGGCGTTATCTTCATCGTTGAAGGTGAAATGACCCTGACCCTGGAAGGCAAAGAGCACCACATGGAGCTGGGCGGCTACGCCTACCTGCCGCCGGGTGCCAAGTGGACCGTGAAGAACAACAGTGCCGCGCCGGTGCGCTTCCACTGGCTGCGCAAGGCCTACGAATACGTGGATGGCATCGACGTGCCGGAAGCCTTCGTGACCAACGAGAACGACATTGCGCCGACCTCCATGCCGGATACCAACGACGTGTGGGCCACCACCCGTTTCACCGATCCGACCGATCTGCGTCACGACATGCATGTAAACATCGTGACCTTCCAGTCCGGCGGTGTGATCCCGTTCGACGAAACCCACGTGATGGAGCACGGCCTGTACGTGCTGGAAGGCAAGGCGGTTTACCACCTGAACCAGGACTGGGTGGAAGTGGAAGCCGGCGACTACATGTGGCTGCGCGCCTTCTGCCCGCAGGCCTGTTATGCCGCCGGCCCGAGCCGTTTCCGCTACCTGCTGTACAAGGACGTGAACCGCCACATGGTGCTGAATCCGTCCCCCGCTTACCGCGGCAACCGTCGCTGAGCGACAGCGGAACAATAAAAAAGGCAGCCCTTGGGCTGCCTTTTTGTTTGCCGGCGGGGGCCTCCTTCAGCCGAAGGCAATCAGGCCTTGTCCTGCCGGAACAGGTGCACGTCCATTTGCGGAAAGGGAATACCGATGTTGTTGGCATCCAGCTCGTTCTTGATCTTTTCCAGCAGATCGAACTTCAGGTTCCAGTAATCTTCCGCCTTGACCCAGGGACGCACGATAAAGTCGACGGACGAGGCCCCCAGGTTGCTGACCGCAATGCGGTAGGCGGGCTCTTTCAGTACCCGGGGTTCGTTATCGAGAATGCGGGTCAGCACCTCCCGGGTGAGCTGGAGGTCGGCGTTGTAGGCCACGCCAATCACCAGATCGAGGCGGCGGGTGCTCTCCCTGGAATAGTTGACGATGCTGTCGTTGAGGATCTTGGAGTTGGGCACCACTATCATGCGGTTGTCCGGGGTCATCAGAATGGTGGTGAAGATCTGCACCGAGTGCACGGTGCCGGCGGTGCCGCCCGCTTCGATGTAGTCACCGGCCTTGAAGAAGCGAAAGCCAATCAAGAGCACGCCGGCGGCAAAGTTGGACAGGGAGCCCTGCAGCGCCAGACCGATGGCCAGGCCGGCGGCACCCACCACCGCCACAAAGGACGCGGTTTGTACCCCCACCCGGCTGAGCGCGGCGATGATCACAAAGGCCAGCAGGCCGTATTTGAGCAGGCTGGTCACGAAGTCGGAAATGGTGCTGTCGACCTTGCGCGCCTTGAGTACCCGGTTCAGGCCACCGGTGAGCATGCCCACGGCGATAAAGCCGATCACCAGGGTGAGCAGGGCGGCGGCCATGTTGACCGTGTAGCGAATAATCAGCTCCTGATTGTTCACAATCCAGCTTTGGGCATCCTGTAAAAAGCCCGCATTAAGGAGTTCGGTTTCCATTCTCTCGTGCCTCTGTGGTTATTGAAATGAAAGCGGCGGTCCGGTTACGCCGCCGCCAGTTGCCGGTGCAACAGTTGCCAGTGGCTGTCGAAGTTGAGGGTGGGCTTTTGCCGGAACTGGCTGCGTACATACTGGTTGATGCGGCCTTCCACATAGGCCAGCAGCAGGTTGGCCAGCACGGTTTCGCTCTCGGCGAAACCGTCCCCTTCATACAGGCGGCGCTCGCGCATGATCTGCTTGAGCTGGGTTTCCAGCCGGTCGAACAGCTGGTTGATGCGGGCCAGCAGCCGCTCGTGCTCACCCTGCAGGGCATCGCCGTTGAGCAGGCGGGTAATGCCCGGGTTGCGTTCACAAAAGCCCAGCACCAGCTGCAACACGTAACGCAGCCGCAGGCCGCTGTCCTTTTCGTCCTGCAGTATCAGGTTGATGCGGGAAAACAGGGATTCCTCAATAAAGTCGATCAACCCCTCAAACATGCGTGCCTTGCTGGGAAAGTGCCGGTAAAGGGCGGCTTCCGACACGCCCACCGCGGCGGCCAGCTTGGCGGTGGTAATGCGTTGCCCCGGGCTGGTTTCCAGCATGTGGGCCAGCGCCTGCAGGATCTGCTCCCGGCGGTTTTTCCTGTTCTGGTTCGTATTGGCCATGAAGATGTCCGCTTGGTTAATGGCGACCGGAAGAGCCGAAACCGCCTTCTCCTCGCTCGCTTTGCTCAAAGTCCTCAACCAGTGTGAACTGGGCCTGTACCACCGGCAGGATCACCAGCTGGGCAATGCGCTCGCCGGGCTGAATGGTGAAGCTGTCGTTGCTACGGTTCCAGCAGGATACCATCAGCTGACCCTGATAGTCAGAGTCGATCAGCCCCACCAGGTTGCCCAGTACGATGCCGTGCTTATGGCCCAGGCCGGAGCGGGGCAGTATGGTGGCGCACAGCCCGGGATCCTGAATGTGCATGGCCAGGCCGGTGGGCAGCAGCTGGGTGTCACCCGGCGCCAGGGTGAGGGGCTCATCCAGGCAGGCGCGCAGATCCAGGCCGGCGGAGCCGGGGGTGGCGTAGGCGGGCAGGGGAAAGTCGGTGCCGACCCGGGGGTCGAGAATTTTCAGCTCAATGGGTTTCATGGTATCGGTTCGCAATCAATGTCAGTAACTGTTCGGCCAGCTCGGTCTTGCCGGCCAGGGGTAAATGCTGCCGGCCACCGGGCCAGAACACGCTCAGGGCATTTTGGTCGCTGTTAAACCCACGATCGCTGCCGGATACGTCGTTGGCGGCGATCATGTCGAGGTTTTTGCGCTCGAGTTTGTCGAGGGCGTATTTTTCCACATCCCGCGTTTCGGCGGCAAACCCCACGGTAAAGGGCTTGCGGGGCAGGGCAGCAACCGAGGCGACGATGTCGGGGTTTTTTATCAGCTCCACCACCATATTATCGGCGCGGGTCTTCTTGATCTTGTGCGATGCCACCATTTTTGGCGCATAGTCGGCCACGGCGGCGCAGGCGATAAAGATCTGTTGTTCCTCGATGCCGGCCATCACGGCGTCATACATGTTCTGTGCGCTTTCCACGTTGACCCGCTGCACCCCGGCGGGGGTAGCGAGACTCACCGGGCCGCTCACCAGGGTGACCGCGGCACCCAGTGCCTGTGCGGCGGCGGCCAGGGCAAAGCCCATCTTGCCCGAGCTGTGGTTGGAGATGTAGCGCACCGGATCCAGGGCTTCCCGGGTGGGGCCGGCGGTGAGCATCAGCCTGAGTCCCGCCAGGGGCCGGGCTTTGGGGGCAAAATGCCGCTCCACCTCGGCCACCAGCGCCATGGCTTCCAGCATACGTCCGGGGCCCACGTCGCCACAGGCCTGTTCGCCCTGAGCCGGCCCCCAGATGTGAGTGCCACGGGTCTGCAGGATGGCCAGGTTGGCCTGGGTGGCCGGGTGGCGGTACATCTGCTGATTCATGGCCGGGGCCACCGCCAGCGGCGCCGCCGTGGCCAGCGCCACCGTGGTGAGCAGATCGTCGGCAAGGCCGTTGGCCAGCCGGGCAAGGGTATTGGCGCTGGCGGGGGCGATCAGCAGCAGCTCGGCCCATTTGGCCAGCTCGATATGGCCCATGCCGGCCTCGGCCGCCGGGTCGAGCAGGGCGTGGGATACGGGCTCGCCCGACACCGCCTGCAGGGTCAATGGGGTGATGAATTCCTGAGCGGAGGCGGTCATGATGATCCGCACCTCGGCGCCGCGCTCCTTGAGCCGGCGTACCAGCTCGGGCACCTTGTAGGCGGCAATGCCGCCGGTGATGCCGATGACAATGCGTTTTCCCGCAACGGACATGGCTTGGTTCTCCTCGAGGTCAGGCGGCAAGGTTATCACAAACCCCTGCGGCTGTGCGCTTTGGGCTAGGCTTAACCTTCCAGACTCAATTGTGCTTGGTCAAGGAGGCATTGCCATGAGCATCAAGGACTGGCCTGCGGATGAGCGACCACGGGAAAAGCTGCTGAGCCGGGGGGCGGCCAGCCTGTCGGACGCCGAGCTGCTGGCCATTTTTTTGCGCACCGGCGCCAAAGGCATGGACGCGGTCACCCTGGCCCGCACCCTGCTGGCTCGGTTTGGCTCATTGCGTGGCCTGATGCAGGCGGAGGCGCGCCAGTTTTGCGAAGGGCCCGGTCTGGGCCTGGCCAAATACGTGCAATTGAAGGCCAGCATGGAGCTGATGCGTCGGTTTCTTGATGAACGGATAAAGCGGGAGCATGCCCTCACCAGTCCGGCGCTGACCCGGGCGTTTTTGCAGTTGCGGCTCAGGGATCAGCCCCGGGAAGTGTTTGCCCTGCTGCTGCTCGATAATCAGCACCGGGTGATTGAGTTTCACGAGCTGTTTTACGGCACCCTGGATGCGGCGGCGGTGTATCCGCGGGAAATCGTCACCCTGGCGCTCAAGCAGGGTGCCGCCGCGGTCATTTTGGTGCATAATCATCCGTCCGGAGTGGCCGAGCCCAGCCGGGCGGATCGCATGATCACCGAGCGTATACAGGCCGCCCTGGGGCTGCTGGATATTCGCGTACTGGACCATCTAGTTGTAGGCGATGGCGAAACCGTATCCTTTGCCGAACGTGGCTGGCTTTGATGCCGGGCGTTTGGCGTATTTGTTGATCTCGAGCGGGATTTGCTGTATAAATTGCCGCCTTATTTTGCCCCGACTGACGGCCAACGGGGTATCATTGCTCGAGCAAAAGTAAGTTTTGGAGAAGACTGACATGTCTAAAGTATGCCAAGTAACTGGTAAGCGGCCAGCTGTTGGTAACAACCGCTCTCACGCGAACAACGCCACCAAGCGTCGCTTCCTGCCCAACCTGCAAACTCACCGTTTCTGGGTTGAGAGCGAAAAGCGTTTTGTAAAACTGCGCATCACCACCAAGGGTATGCGTATTATCGACAAGAAAGGTATCGACAGTGTCCTGGCTGACCTGCGTGCCCGTGGCGAAAAGGTCTAAGGAGATAACCCATGGCTGCTAAAGGTATTCGCGAGAAGATCCGCCTGAACTCCAGCGCCGGTACTGGTCACTTCTACACCACTACCAAGAACAAGCGCAACATGCCCGAAAAAATGGAAATCAAAAAGTTTGATCCCGTTGTTCGTCAGCATGTGATCTACAAGGAAGGCAAAATCAAGTAAGATTTTGCCCTCTACAAAAAACCCGGCCCCGGCCGGGTTTTTTTATGCTCGGCGCCCGGGCTATACTGCCGCCCGCCGTGGAGTGAAGGAGAATGCGAATGCCGGAATTGCCGGAAGTGGAAGTGAGTCGTCTGGGCATTACCCCGCACCTGCTGGGAGCGTCGGTGATGCGGGTGGTGGTGCGCAACGCCAGCCTGCGCTGGCCGGTGCCGGAAGAGATCCAGGAGCTCACCGGGCTGACCGTAACCGGCATACGCCGCCGGGCCAAATATCTGCTGCTGCAAACCGACTGGGGCACCGCCATTCTGCACCTGGGCATGTCCGGCAATTTACGGGTGCTGCCCCACGGCACCCCGGCCGGCAAGCACGACCACGTGGACATCGAATTTGCCAATGGCAAGCTGCTGCGGCTGAACGACCCGCGCCGCTTTGGCTGCCTGCTGTGGACCCGCGAGCCGGTGGAACAGCACCCCCTGCTGGCGAAGCTCGGCCCGGAGCCGCTCACCGATGACTTTGACGGCGACCACCTGTTTACCCGCAGCCGGGGCCGCAGGACCGCGGTGAAGCAGTTCATCATGGACAATCATACTGTGGTGGGGGTGGGCAACATCTACGCCAACGAGTCGCTGTTTGCGGCGGGTATTCACCCCCAGCGGGAAGCGGGCAGCATCAGCCGGGCGCGTTACCTGAAACTGGCGGAAGAAATCAAGGCCGTGCTGGCCCGGGCCATCGGTCAGGGGGGCACCACCCTCAAGGACTTTACCGGCAGTGACGGCAAGCCCGGCTATTTCGTGCAGGAGCTGCAGGTGTATGGCCGGGCCGGACAGCCCTGTGGGCAATGCGGCAGCCTGCTGAAGGAAATCCGCATGAATGGCCGCAGCACGGTGTTTTGCGGGCGCTGCCAGCGCTGAGGACGTGTGAGGAGTGAGGCGTAAAATCGTGCTGGTTCACAGCCCCCCACCCCTCACCCCTTACCCCTTACAAGATAATTATGCGAGCTTTTGAGCGATGGCCTTACGTACGGCGTCGGGCACGAACTGGCCGATATCGCCGCCGTGAATGGCCACTTCCTTCACCAGGGTGGAAGAAATAAAGGAGTTTTCCTCGGCCGGGGTGAGAAACACGCTTTCCAGCGTGGGCATCAGTCGCCGGTTCATGTTGGCCAGCTGAAATTCATACTCGAAGTCCGATACCGCCCGCAGGCCCCGCACCAGTACGGTGGCGTTATATTCCTGCGCAAAGTCCACCAGCAGGCCGGAAAAGCCCACCACGGTCACGTTGCTGAGTCGTTCGAGCTGAACCACTTCCTTCACCAGCGCCACCCGCTCTTCCAGCTCAAACATGGGGCGTTTGCTGGGGCTGAAGGCCACGCCCACGATCACCTCGTCAAACAGCTTTGACGCGCGTTCGATCAGATCCAGATGACCATTGGTGATGGGGTCGAAGGTGCCGGGGTAGATGACCCTGATGCTCATGACGGTTCCTTATAAACAAAAGACAGGCAAAGACTTTAAGGTAGAATACCGCAGCACGTGAGCAAGCGGGAGAGCGGAATGAAGCGAATACTGGTGGTACGTAACGACAAGATCGGCGACTTTATGCTGGCCTGGCCGGCCTTTGCCCTGCTGAAGGCATCCCTCGACTGCCATCTTACCGCCCTGGTGCCCGGTTACACACAGCCATTGGCCGGGCTGTGTCCCGACATTGACGCCGTGCTGGCAGATCCGGGCAAGAACGGTGATGCCGCCGCGCAAAAATCCCTGCTGAAACAGCTGAAAAACGGTAACTTCGATGCCGTTATCTGCCTGTTTTCCAATTTTCGCAATGCAAAGTTAATGTGGCAGGCGGGCATTCCCCGGCGCTGGGCGCCGGCCACCAAGCTGGCCCAGGTGTTTTATACCCACAGGGTAAAACAGCGCCGTTCCGAGTCCGCCAAACCGGAATACGAATACAACCTGGATCTGGTGCGCGCTTTTTTGGCTGAAAACGGCATCACGCCGGTCGAGCCGAGCCCCCCCTACCTGCATTTTGAGGCCGATGAGCTGGCGGCATTTCGCGTCCGGCAGGCAACTGCGCTTGGCATTGATGCCGACCGGCCCTGGCTGCTGGTGCATGCCGGCAGCGGCGGTTCCGCCAACAACCTGAGTGCGGCGCAATATGCGGAGCTTATTACCCGGTTAAAAGCGGACTGTCCCGTTGCACAAGCGGTGCTGACCGCCGGGCCGGGAGAAGAGGCGCTGGCGAAAGAAGTGGCCGGCATGGCCGGCGACGGCGCCGTGACGGCCAGCGGACTGCCGCTGCCGGACTTTTGCCGGCTGCTGGCCTGCGGCCAGCTGTTTGTGGCCGGCAGCACCGGGCCGCTGCACATTGCCGCCGCTCTGGATGTGCCTACCGTGGGATTCTTTCCCCTGCGCCGCTCGGCCACGCCGCTGCGCTGGCGGCCCCTTAACAGCGAGGGCCGCCATCTGGCGTTTCACCCGCCGGCAGGAGCGGAAGCCGAAGACATGAGCAGCGTGAACGTCGCCGCCGTGGCCGACAAAGTCAGCCCCTGGGCGGCTGCGTTTCTGTCCTGATCCAGAGGTCGGCGTATTTCACAAAGGTGGAGTGGGCGGACAGCAGGCTGAGCAGCAGCCCCTGCTTGCCGTCGAGAAAGCCGGCCCTGAGTACATACATTTTCACAAAGCAGCCGATGCCGTGCAGCAGACCCTGTGAGAGTGAGCCCTTTTTGCCGCGCCGCTGGCGCTGCTCGGCCCAGGCGGCGGCATAGCCGGCCGATTTCACCAGGTAGTGCTGCAGATCCCGGTAGGTGTAATGCAACAGATCGCCCTTGAGTGGCGCGGTCTTGATGCCGGGGCCGATCTCCACCTTTTCATGTACCAGGGCGTCGTTGTAGCCGGTGAGCGTTCTGGGATAGAGCCGCAGTACCCGGTCCGGATACCAGCCACAATGGCGAATAAAGCGGCCAAATACCCAGGACAGGCGGGGGATGGAGTAAACGGTGTTGGTGACGGGGCTGGCCAGCACGGCTTCTATGCTCTGGCGCAGCTCGGGGGTAACCCGCTCGTCGGCATCGACCCACAGCACCCAGTCGGACTGAACCTTGCTCTGGGCCAGCCGGCGTTGAGGGCCAAAGCCCGGCCACGGGTCGTTGACAAAAAAGCGGGCACCGGCGGCTTCGGCCACGGCTTGAGTGGCGTCCGTACTGCCCGAGTCCATCACCACGATTTCATCCACCCAGTCCAGGGTGGCGAGGCACTCGGCCAGGGTGTCGGCCTCGTTCTTTACAATCAGTACGGCGGCAAGGCTAGGGCGGCTCATGATGGCTCCTGTAACAGATTGAAATCCCGGCAGATGCGGTCGAATTGTGTGGTCACCTGCTCTATGGTGATGCGCTCCATGGCGTGTGGATCTTTCACTCGTGTGCGCCAGGGCAGTTCGGCCGGCGTTTTGCCGGTTTCCGCCAGCAGCGCCTCTTCATAGGCGCTGACCACGTAATCCCGGCAGTGATAGGGGCCGGTACGGGCCGGATTGTGATGAGCGTAGAGCCCCAGCACCGGGGTGCCGGTGAGGGTGGCCATGTGCGCCGGGCCGGTGTCGGGGGCCACCACCAGGCTGGCGCTTTTGATAAGCGCCATCAACTCGGGCAGGCTGGTTTTTCCTACCAGGTTTTCGCCGATGTTACCGCTTATTTGCTGAATTCTGTCGGCAAGATCACGTTCCATCTTTGCCGGGCTGCCGATCAGCATGACCTTCATGCCGTGTGTGTGGGCGTGATCGGCCAGGGCGGCATAGCCTGCGGCAGTCCAGTTCTTGTAGGCCTTGCTGGCGGCGGGGCAGATCAGCAGCAGCGGGCGCCCGTCCTTATGCCGGTCCGCCTGTGTTTGTGCTTCCGGCGGAATGGGCCAGTGCCAGCTCGGCGTGGTCTCCGTGAGTCCCAGCACCTCGCCAAAGCTCATAAAGCCGTCGGCCACGTGTTCACCGCGAGCGCTCACCTTGAGATTGGTAAACAGCCACTGGCCGTCCTTGGCGCGCTCGCGCTCAAATCCGAGGCGATATTCAGCGCGGATGCCCAGGCTGGCGATGCTGGCGCGGATGGCCGCCTGCATGTGCAGCAGGGCGTCAAAGCGACGGTCGCGCAGTTGCTGCCACAACCGGCGGTAGCCTTGCCAGCCGGCGCTTTTATCAAAGATGATGATCTCGACAGCGGGCAACTGGCTCAGCAGTTGGGCTTCGATTTTGCCGGTGACCCAGGTAATGCGGGTGCCGGGCCATTGACGCTGAATGGCCTGTACCAGCGCCACCGCGTGGCAGCAGTCGCCAATGGCGGACAGGCGCAGCAAACACAGAGACTCGGGGGCCGAGGTGAACAGTGCCATAAGGAAACTCTTGTGGAATTGGAGTCCGGCATTATGCAAAGCCTTTTCGGCCATGTAAAATTCGGCTTTTCGCTGGGGGGATGGCAATGGAACGAATTGAGCACGGCTCCGAAATTATCTGGTACGACCCGGAATGTTTTGGCGACTTTCACCGGGATTTCTTTGAAATCGACTACTGGCGCGAGCAGAACGCCATTCGCGGCAAGTCGGTGGGGCGCAATACCACCTGGTTTGTGGAAGACGAGGTGGGCCACAAGGTGCTGCGTCATTACTACCGGGGTGGCATGATCGGCCGGGTGATGGAAGACACCTTTCTGCATGTGGCCGAGTCCAAGAGCCGGGCCATGGCGGAGTTTACCGTGCTGGCCAAGCTGTATCGCAAGGGCCTGCCGGTGCCACGCCCCTGTGCCGCCCGCATGATCCGTTCCAACTTTGTTTATCGTGCCGACATTATTCTTACCCGTATTGAAGGGGCACAGGATCTGGTGGCGATGCTCAAAGAGCGCGAGCTGAACGCCGAACAGTGGCAAAGCATTGGTCAGACCATTCGCCGCTTTCATAATGCCGGCTTGTATCATGCCGATCTCAACAGCCATAACATACTGCTGGACGACAAAGGTCAAAGCTGGCTGATCGACTTTGACAAATGTCATTTCCGCCAGCCCAGCAGCTGGGCCAAGGAAAACATGGAGCGCCTGCTGCGTTCGTTCCGCAAGGAGCAAAGCCTGCACCAGGAGTTTCACTGGGAAGAGCAGGACTGGAAAGCCCTGCTGAAGGGGTATTACAAGGGAAGTTGAGTCTGCCCTTTGAAGATAATAATGACTTAACTTGCCGGGCCATGTTGATGGCCTGGCGCTTGCAGCGGGAAATATAGTGGCATTTACAACTTACCGGCCTGACATTGACGGTCTGAGGGCCATTGCCGTGTTAACGGTAATACTGTTCCATTTCAATAACCAGTGGCTACCTGGAGGATTTATTGGAGTGGATGTGTTCTTTGTGATTTCCGGATACATTATCACTCGAATCATTTATTCGGAAATGACGACTAATAACTTTTCTTTTTTACAGTTTTACGTCAAGCGAATTAAGCGGATATTGCCACTGTTTTATCTGGTGTCGATATCCAGCCTGCTGGTTGCATGGCTGATTCTTACGCCGGATGATCTGGTGCGGCTTGCCGACAGCATTCGTTATGCCAGTGTATTTATTGCCAATGTTCATTTTGAAAGAAACTCTGGCTACTTTGCACCTGCAGCAGAGAATATGCCGCTGTTGCATATGTGGTCATTGTCGGTAGAAGAGCAGTTCTATTTTGCCTGGCCATTATTGCTTTTTCTGTCAATAAAGTTTTTTTCACCTCCCACTCGTAAATGGATTTTTTTCATCGTCATGCTGGCTTTGGTTGGGATTTCTGAATATGCCGCCCGTACCAATGAGGCGTCGGCGTATTACCTGATCCAGTATCGGGGGAGCGAACTGCTGGTGGGTGCTCTGTTGAGCATGCTGGTACATGACAGGGGGAGCTCTTTCTCTTCCCGTGAGTCTGCCATCGCTTGTCTGGGAATGATGGGAGCAGTAATCCTGGCATGGTACTTCGTATGGCTCGACAAGGAGGCGATATTTCCCGGATTGAATGCCTTTATGGTATCAATAGCAAGCGCTTTGATCATTTTGAATGGTGAGCTAAGAAAAGGATTCATCTATCGTTTACTCAGCAATCGGGGGTTGGCATTGTTTGGCCGGCTTTCCTTCTCGCTTTATCTTTGGCATTGGCCGGTGCTGGTACTTTATCGTTATTATTTCAACGCAATTGAGGGGGCAGGGTATATTTTATGTGCCTTGCTGACCTTGCTGCTTTCCTTTGTTTCCTGGAAATACGTTGAAAAGCCCTGCAGATACCTGAAAATTAAAGGCCGTTGGGTGTGGCTGGGTTATTTTGTTATTCCGGTTGTTGCTCTGGTGCTGGTTGCAAAGGATATCAAGAAAAATGAAGGGTACCAGCAAAGAATGCCCGAACAGGCTTTGGCGTTGTACGAGATTTCCGTCTCAAGCTTTAATGATGTAGTGAAGGTTGTCGCAGCTGATGCGGGTTATCGGCCTTTTGAGCCGATACCTGTTGGTGATGAAACCCTCCTCCCTGCCAGGCCTGGTGCCTTGTTATGGGGGGACTCCCATGCCGGGCACTTCCGTTCCTTTATTGAGCAACTGGGAAGGGATAATGGTTTCTATGCACTTTATGGTGGTGCTGGCGGTTGTCCTCCCTTTATCGGTGTGGATCTGATCAAACATGGCCGTCCGGAGGCCGAATGTACCGACAGAAACAACGCGCTGTTTGATACAATCAAAGCGTCCGAAGCCTCCTTGGTTTTTCTGGCCGGCCGTTGGGCCATGTATACGGAAACAACCCGCTCTGAAGGAGAGAAGGGCAGTCGAGTCTTTCTTGGGGACAGCAGCGATTACACCGAATCGGTAGAAAACAGCCGGCGGGCCTTTCGAAAGGGCATGGAGGCCACCATCAAAGGCCTGATCGACAGCAACAAGCGACCGGTGTTGTTTGAGCAGGTGCCCTCCTATTCCTTTGAGCCCAGCAATTGTCTGGTGAAAAAAGCCAGGTATGTCTGGATGGGCGATATAGACTGCGACATGGACAAGGCTGAAGTCGAACTGCGGCAGGCTTATGCCAATCGGGTCATCGCGGAGATGGAGGCCAGATATCCGCAATTGCTGGTTATACGCCTAAATAACCTGGTTTGTTCAGGGGGCAAGTGTGTCAGCCAGCTGGACGGGATCCCCTTGTATTTTGATAATGACCACCTTAATGCCAGGGGCAGCGAGCTGCTGTACCGGAAGTATCGGGAGACGGATCACTATCGAATCTTGCTAGAGCGGCTGAAAAATTAGTGAATATACCGAGCGGCGGTCAGCCGCTCATGAAGTCAGAGAAAAGTTTGCAGGGGCGCCATCGTTTTGGCGATGGCGCCTTTGTTATTTTCGACTGTCAGCCTGGCATTGTGGCCGAGGGTTTGCCGGTATGCCTTGTCTGCCATCAAGGTGGCCAGGGCATGGCTGATAGAGTCTGAGTCAGTCACCGTGAGCAGGGCATTGTGGTTTTCAAGGCGCTGGTGAATATCACTGAAGTTAAAGGTTGAGGGGCCGGTCAGCACCGGCTTGCCCAGGGCTGCCGGCTCCAGCAGGTTATGACCACCGTGTTCAATAAGACTGCCCCCCACAAAGGCCACATCGGCTGCCGCCAGCATCAGCGGCAACTCGCCCATGGTATCCCCCAGATAGACCTGAAAGTCTGCATCGTGCTCCCCTCCGGTTCGGCGGTGCAGGCTGAGCCCCTGTTGCCGCACCAGAGCCGCCACCTGTTCAAAGCGCTGGGGATGGCGGGGCACGAGGATCAGCAGGGCATCAGGAAAACGCTGTAAAAGGCTTTTGTGAGCGTCCAGCAGTTGCTCGTCTTCCCCTTCATGGGTGGAGGCGGCAATCCATACCGGGCGCTTTTCTCCCAGTTGCGCACGCAGCATTTGACCCTGGTTTCGTACGTCATCGTCGTAGTCGATATCAAACTTGATGGAGCCGGTCACGCTCAGCCTGTGTTTCGGCATGCCCAGGCCGGCAAAGCGGTCGGCATCGTCTTGGTACTGGCAGGCAATATGCGTAATATTTTGGGATAACAGGCGGAAAATGCGGTGAAATTTCCGGTATCTGTCGGCAGAGCGCGCAGAGAGACGAGCGTTGAGCACCATGACCGGCAAGCTGCGTTTTCCGCAGGCGGCCAGCCAGTTGGGCCACAGTTCGGTTTCCATAATGAGTAATGCCCGGGGCCGGACCCGGCGTAAAAACAGCGCCACCGCCCAGGGAAAGTCCAGCGGCGCATAGCGATGCTCGATCAGATTTCCGAGCTTTGCGGCCTGATCGGCACCGGTACGGGTGGTGGTGGTCACCAGCACCGGCAGCTCCGGATGTTCGGACTTCAGCTGCTTGATCAGTGGGGTGGCCGCCACCATTTCACCCACACTCACCGCATGCAGCCACACCGGCCGCTGGCCGGTGGTGGGGGGGACCAGGCCCAGATGTTCCGGCCAGCGTTTGCCAAAACCGGGCTTGCCCCTTTGGGGCCGGTACAGCAGGGCCAGCAGCAGCGGACTGAACAGGTGAATAAGCAGGTTGTACGCCAGTCGATAAATCATGGTGGTCAGCTCGCCAGACGGGTCAGTGCATCAATCACGCGCTGGGGCGGCAGCTCTTTCAGACACTTCAGATGACCCAGCGGGCACTCTCGCTTGAAGCAGGGCCGGCATTCAATATCGGTATGCACCACGGCCACTTTTTCCGCCAGCGGCGGCGTGTATTGAGGCGAGGTCGAACCATACACCCCCACCAGCGGCCGTTGCAGGGCGGCGGCGATATGCATCAGTCCGGAGTCGTTGGACACCACGGCGGCGCTCAGTGCCAGCAGGTCGATGGCCTGATGCAGTGAGGTTTTACCCGCCAGCACATGGCAATATTGCTGCTGGTGAGCAGGTAAATAATGCCTGATGGCTTCTGCTACCGGCAGATCCTTGGCGGAGCCGAAAATCCACACCTGCCGGCCCTGCTCAATCTGCTGTTGCGCCACCTCGGCGTAGTACTGCTCGGGCCAGCGCTTGGCGGGGCCGAATTCGGCGCCGGGGCACAGGCTCAGCACCGGCCGGGCTGTGTTCAGACCGAATGCAGTAAGCGCGGTCTGCTGGTTTTGTCCATCTACCGTCAGGGCCGGCCAGGGCAGCTCGGGAATATTCTGGTGGCTTTGCATTTGGGATCTGGGGTAGGCGAGGGCATTATAGCGCTCCACCATCAGCGGAAAGTCCCGCCTGTTGCTGCGCAGATCGTTGAGCAGGCCGTAGCGGGATTCGCCCTTCCAGCCGGTACGCTTTTTAATACCGGCAAACAACGGGATCAGCGCCGATTTCAGCGAGTTGGGCTGAACTATGGCCCAGTCATAGCCCTCTTTTGCCAGTTGTCTGCCCAGCCTGAAACGCTCGCTGAGCCTGAATTCGCCGTGCCCAAGCGGCATCACTATGGCCCTGTCGACCTCCGGCATGCGTTCCAGCAGGGTACAGCACCAGGCCGGCGCCATCACATGCAGCTTGGCCTCGGGGTGTTGCTTTTTCAGGGTGATGTACAGGCTCTGGGACATCACCATGTCTCCGACCCAAGACGGGCCTATAACCAGAATTTTCATGGCGTTGTTACTTTGTCTTTGGTGTGGGGGGATTATACAATCGGCGTCCGGCCCACTCCATGGTAATGCGCAGTGTTTAGACGATTCATTTCCCGTTCGCAGCTATTCAGGGATCAGCTACGTCGGAATCTGGGCAGGCTTATGTTTGACAAGCCTTCATCCGGAGGTGATCTGGCTCAGGTGAAGCGGGTGTTGTTAGTTCGTTGGGATGCCAAAATTGGTGATTCCATTGTTTCGTCGTTTTTCTTTAGAGAATTACGGCGTTTTAGGCCGGATATTTGCATTGATGTGATTACTGCCCCGCATATGGCTACCCTGTATCAGGAGCACTTTGGGGTGGATAATGTTTACTGCTGTAAAAAACGGCCGAGTTATGCTGAGTTGAAAGAACTGGCCTCTGAAATTGGAGCTGTGGACTTGGTTATTCACCTCGGCAAGCATCTTAAAATGAAGGATATCTATTTTCTTCATTGCCTCAAAGCCAGTAATGTAATGGGACTAGACGATGATTTGAATATGGTGAACATTAAGCTTGGTGAGGCTACCAAGGGGCGCCATTTTTCAGAAAAATTTGCTTATGCCCTCAACTTGCTTGGGATCTCTTTGCCGGACTGTCAGTATATTCTTCCTGAAGATGGTGAGCGGCGCTTGCTTATACAGGGTGAGTGGCCAGATTCTTCTGTTATAGCGTTGAACCCGTATGGCAGTGGCAGCAGCCGGCGCCTTAATTTTGACAGTGTATCCATGCTGGTTGAGCAGATAGGAAAGTATAAGCCGGCATGGCAGGTTTGCCTGATGTCGACGCCAGATACCAAGCTGGAAGTGGAAAAATGGTGTCATGAGCTCGGAGAAGAGCGAGTATTTACAGTCGGTTGTGCTGAAACCATCCAAGATGCGATTGAGATCGTACGCTTGTCGGATGCCGTTATTTCTGTCGATACTGCCATTGTGCATATAGCCAGTGGGCTTAATAAGCCATTGCTTGGGATTTATAATGAGGACGAAGGCAACTTCTCTGAGTGGAGTCCCAGGTCGAGCCTCGCTGTTGTTGTTTTTGCCCGAAAGGATAGTGGTGGAATTCAGAATGTTAATAATATTGAGTCTGCAGATTTTGAACAGGCTTTGAAATCATATTTTGGAAAAATGATTGGATAGAGTTTTGATGAAGCTGGCATTAAAATGTCAGCTTCTCATTCCATGATATATTTTCTTTTATTTTTCTGGCCGGTACACCTGCGGCAATGATGTTTTTATCGTGCTTTCCGGTAACGACCGAATTGGCACCGATCACACTGTCCTGCCTATCTCGGATCCTTTAAGAACCATGACATTTTCTGCAAGCCATACGTGGTCACCTATGACAATGTTACCAGCATGATTGATATGATGGCCATTTTCATAAATTTCATGTCCGTCACTGGTAAATATCATCACGTTGTGAGCAAAAAGACGGTTTCTGCCAATGGCCAGTTTTGTGCCTCGCTCTCTACAGGAGAGTTTGCAGTTGCCGGTGTTGGCTGTTCCCGCACCAATATGAATAGTGCAGTCATCTCCCAGTATTTCAATTTTCATATTCTTGATGTTGCAACTTTCTTCAATGAATAGAGAGTTGTTTTTTCTTTCATAAAAATCTCACACCCTCTGAATCTGGTGGGAGGATGGATTTGTAAACGGTTTCCAGATTGAACTTTGATTTTGTTTCTGAGCTAGATTTTTATGTTCAACATCTTTCCTTTATAACATACAGAGTGTCTTTAAATATTATTTTAAGCTTTCCTGAACACATAATTCCCTTTAATCTTCCGCCACAATCCGAATGCATCGGTGCGGGGGAAGATGGCGATGCGGCGGATCTGCCAGGGGTCCTCGTGCATGGCCAAGGGGCCGCTGTTGGTGGCCACGGCAAAGGGGTAACCCAACTCTTTGGCCAGTTGCTTGCTGTCGTTGTTATGAATGCCGTAGGGATAGGCAAACGAATGGAGTGAATGCCCCAATAGTTGCTCCAGTTGTGCCTTGTTGCCGGCGATTTCGGCGTGTTGCTGCTCCCGGTCGAGCCGATCCAGTTTGGGGTGGGTCAGGGTATGGCCGCCAAACTCCACCAGGCCCGAGGCGGCCATTTCCTTTATCTGGTCCGGGGTCATCAGCTCCACGGTTTTTTCCGGGTTGTCGGGGTTTTCCACGTCCCAGCGGTTAAAGCTTTCTCCGGTAACGGCGTAGATCACCGCCTTGAAGCCGTACTTTTTCAGCAGCGGAAACAGCAGATCAAAGTTGTCCTTGTAGCCGTCATCCACCGTGATGATGATGTACTTCTTGCCGGCTTCCAGCCGGCTGGCCAGACCGTTGTCGGCGAGATCGGCAAAGGTGAGGGTTTCATAACCCAGCCGTTTCAGCAATTTGAAGTGCTTTTCCAGCATGTTCACATGCAGATAGGTGCCATGCACACCTTTTTCGCTGTCATCCTTTATGAAGCGGTGATACATGATGATGGGTACTTCCCGCCGCAGCCGATGCACGATCACGCTCTGGTAGTGAGCTTCCAGCTCACTGGTCACGGCTTGCAGGTCATAGGCGGCTTTTACGCTATCGGCCAGGGCGACGCTGTCAAAGCGGGTGTCCAGAGCTGCGGTAATTTGAGTGGGCAGGGTAGTAAAGTCGATATCCAGATCGTTCGGGCCAATATCGCCGAAGTTACTTGCCATGGCGGCCTGAATGTTGTCGGGAGTCACCAGCCCCACGGCCTCGGCTTCACCCACGGCAAACACCGGCCGTTGCATCAGTATGGCTTCCATGGCCACCCGGCCGGCGCCGATGACCAGATCGGATTGGGCCATGAGTCCGGGCACGTCCTGCACGTAGCCGAGAAATTCAACCTTATTCTGAAAGCGATGGAAACGTTCGGGCACTCGTGAACCAGACGCGATTTGCACTTGATAGCGGTCCAGGTCCAGGCACTGGTCCAACAGCTGGTAGCACAGCTCGCCTTTGGGGCCAGTGAGCCGGCCAATAATGCTGATCACCGGTTTGTCGTTGGCGGGTGGTGGCACCGGCTGGTAGCGCTGGGTGTCGATGCCGTTGCGGCCGATGGCAATGAGCTCGGGCGCAACGCCCAGCCCGGTAATCAGCTGATCCCGCACCGCTTCGCACACCGCCAGGGCACGGTCGCCCAGGGCGTGAAACTTCTTGCGTGAAGCATGCACCGGCTGGCGACCATGCACTGTGGTGATCATGGGAGTGCCGGTCAGCTTGCAGGCCACGTAGCAGCTCCAGCTGGAGGCGCGGCTGTGGGCATGCACCAGCTGAATGCGATGCCTTCTGATGAGGTAAATCAGGTAGCCCACGTGCCAGAAACGACGGGGAATACTGCGTTTGTTAAAGCGCAGTCTGAAGAATTCCCCCTGATGTGGCTTGGTCAGGGTGTCGGAGACATAAAACACCCGGTGGCCGCGTGCGCCAAGCGCATCGCCCACCGTGGTGGCATATACCTCCGCGCCGGTCACCTCGAGCTGAGATAACGCCATCAGAATGTTCATGGAATGCCTTATTTATTCAGCCAGCTCATATACTCAGCCACACCTTCGGCCACGGTTTTGAACTCGTGGGGGTAACCGGCGGCGCGCAGTTTGGTGAGGTCGGCCTGGGTAAAGCTCTGGTAACGACCCTTGAGGTGGTCGGGGAAGGGGATGTATTCCACCTCGCCCTTGCCGTGATACTTGATCACCGCCTCGGCCACGTGCTGGAAGGGCTCGGCGCGGCCGGTGCCGCAGTTGAAGATGCCGGATACGGTCGGGTTCTGCCAGAACCAGAGGTTGACCTTGCACACGTCGCCCACATAGATGAAGTCGCGCATCTGGCCGCCGTTGCCATAGCCGTCGCAGCCTTCAAACAGCTTGGGGTTTTCGCCCTGGTGCAGCTGAGTGTTGAGGTGAAAAGCCACGCTCGACATGCTGCCCTTGTGCTGCTCGCGGGGGCCGTACACGTTGAAGTACTTGAGGCCGACCACCTGGGAACTGATCTCCGGCATCAGGCGGCGCACATACTGGTCGAACAGCTGCTTGGAGTAGCCGTAGACGTTGAGCGGTTGTTCGTATTGCGGCTCTTCAATGAAGTTGTCGTTGCGACCGCCGTAGGTGGCGGCGGAAGAGGCGTAGATAAACGGAATTTCCCGCTCCAGGCAGTAGTGCAGCAGATCCTTGGAGTACTCGTAGTTGTTCTCCATCATGAACTTGCCGTTCCACTCGGTGGTGGCGGAGCAGGCGCCTTCGTGGAAGATCACCTCGATGCCGCCCCATTCCTCGAACTCGTCGCCGGACACGATACGGTGCAGGAACTCGTCCTTGTCCAGGTAGTCGGCGATGGTCAGGTCGACCAGGTTGACGAACTTGGTGCCGTCGGTCAGATCGTCGATCACCACCACATCGGTGCGGCCTTGCTCGTTCAGGGTTTTTACCAGGTTGCTGCCAATAAAGCCGGCACCGCCAGTTACAATGATCATCTCTGTCTGCCTCTTGCTGACCGAACCGCATGTTCGGCTGTTCGAACAAAAATTGGCGCCAGTTTACCACGCCTGCGCCGCGAAAAACTAACCCCAAGGGCGGTTGCCGGCGGGCCCGGGCGCACAATGCCTTCTATTATTCGATGAAGCACCGCGACGTTGTCCGGAGAAGCCGGTCCTGTGGAGCTGTGTTTCGTGCCGTCCGTTTGCTTCGAATAAAAGGACTCGTTTTGCGCCACCTTCCGGCACATTATCGGGCATTGGCGGCCGAGCCCGGTGATCCCTTTCACAAATAGCGGGTATGCGCGGAATAAGTTATGAGTATCGCATAATGAGGTAGTAAAATGGTCTGAGTTAAACCCAGATAGCCACATGGAAAACGGGAGTTTGTTATGTCGTCGGCATTTTATGCTTATTTAAGCGAGCAGCTGGAAAACACCAAAGCGGAAGGTCTCTACAAGAAGGAGCGGGTGATCAGTTCCCCCCAGAGTGCCGCCATTCGCGTGGGCGAGCAGGAGGTGATCAACTTCTGCGCCAACAACTATCTGGGACTGGCCAATCATCCGGCCCTGGTCGAGGCGGCGCAGCAGGGCCTGGGCAGCCACGGTTTCGGCATGGCCTCGGTGCGCTTTATCTGCGGTACCCAGGATCTGCACAAGCAGCTGGAAGCCGAGCTGTCGTCCTTCCTGGGTATGGAAGACACCATTCTTTACACTTCCTGCTTCGACGCCAATGCCGGCCTGTTCGAAACCCTGCTGGGTCCGGAAGACGCCATCATTTCCGATGCGCTCAATCATGCCTCCATCATCGACGGGGTGCGTTTGTGCAAGGCCAAACGCTACCGCTACGCCAACAACGACATGACCGAGCTGGAAGCCTGCCTGCAACAGGCCGAGGCCGACGGTGCCCGTTTCAAGCTGATTGCCACCGATGGCGTGTTCTCCATGGACGGCGTCATCGCCAACCTCAAGGCCATCTGCGATCTGGCCGACAAGTACAATGCCCTGGTGATGGTGGACGACTCCCACGCCGTGGGTTTTGTCGGCGAACAGGGCCGGGGCACCCATGAATACTGCCAGGTGATGGAGCGGGTCGACATCATCACCGGCACCCTTGGCAAGGCCCTGGGCGGCGCCTCCGGCGGTTACACCTCGGGCAAGAAGGAAGTGATCGACTGGCTGCGCCAGCGCTCCCGGCCTTACCTGTTCTCCAACTCGGTGGCGCCGGCCATTGTAGCCGCTTCCATCAAGGTACTGGAGATGCTGAAAAACGGTGACGATCTGCGGCAAAGAGTGCGGGAAAACAGCGACTATTTCAGAGAAAAAATGACCGCCGCCGGCTTTACCCTGGCCGGCAAGGATCACGCCATCATTCCGGTGATGCTGGGCGATGCCGCCCTGGCGGCGAAAATGGCCGACAGGCTGCTGGAGAAGGGCATTTACGTTATCGGCTTTTCCTTCCCGGTGGTGCCCAAGGGCCAGGCCCGTATTCGCACCCAGATGTCGGCGGCCCACAGCCGCGAGCAGCTGGATCGGGCCATTGCGGCCTTTACCGAAGTGGGCCGTGAACTGGGCGTGATCTGAGGAGAAAAACCATGAAAGCACTGGCAAAACTGAAAGCCGAACCCGGCATCTGGATGACAGACGTACCCGCGCCCGAGCTGGGGCACAACGATCTGCTGATTAAAATCCGCAAGACCGCCATCTGCGGCACCGACATTCACATCTACAACTGGGACGACTGGTCGCAAAAGACCATTCCGGTGCCCATGGTGGTGGGCCACGAATACGTGGGCGAGGTGGTGGCCATCGGCCAGGAAGTGCGCGGCTTTGAAATCGGCGACCGGGTCTCCGGTGAAGGCCATATCACCTGCGGCCACTGCCGCAACTGCCGGGCCGGCCGTACTCACCTGTGCCGCAATACCGTGGGCGTGGGCGTCAACCGGGAAGGGGCCTTTGCCGAATACCTGGTGATCCCGGCCTTTAACGCCTTCAAGCTGCCCGATGAAATCTCCGACGATCTGGCCGCCATTTTCGATCCGTTCGGCAACGCCGTGCACACCGCGCTGTCGTTTGATCTGGTGGGTGAAGACGTGCTGATCACCGGTGCCGGCCCCATCGGCATCATGGCTGCCGCCGTGGCCCGCCATGTGGGCGCGCGCCATGTGGTGATCACTGACGTCAATGATTACCGCCTCGAGCTGGCGCGCAAAATGGGTGTGACCCGTGCGGTGAACGTGGCCAGTGAAAACCTGAATGATGTGATGGCCGAGCTGGGCATGACCGAGGGTTTTGATGTAGGTCTGGAGATGTCCGGTGTGCCGGCGGCCTTCCAGGACATGCTGGCCAAGATGAACCACGGCGGCAAGGTGGCCATGCTGGGCATTCCGCCTTCCGACATGGCCATTGACTGGAACCAGGTGATCTTCAAGGGGCTGGTGCTCAAGGGCATTTACGGCCGGGAGATGTTTGAAACCTGGTACAAGATGGCCAGCCTGATCCAGTCGGGCCTGGATCTGAGCCCCATCATCACCCACCACTTCAAGGTGGATGACTTCCAGCAGGGCTTCGACACCATGCGCTCCGGCCAGTCCGGCAAGGTGATCCTCGACTGGCAGTAAGCCGGTTATCGCAAGGGCCTGTAAGTGCAGGCCCTTGTTACCGAGGCGACTCTCTTACCATATTGCCAGTCCCCAGTCCCCAGTCCCCAGTCCCCAGTCCCCAGTCCCCAGTCCCCAGTCCCCAGTCCCATTCGAAGCATTTTCCTCTTGTGCTAATTTCGTACAAGGGTTAGAACAGAGAAGACGGCCGGAGCCGTTCCGGCTACCCGATTTCGAATAGAGGATGTTCGTATGGTGACAAGGAATAAAAAGGCGGTGGCACTGGCGGTGTTTGCGGCCCTGGGGTATGGCGCAGCGTTCTCTGCACAGGCCGAGATCATCAAGATTGCCATTGCCGGCCCCATTACCGGTCCGGTGGCCCAGTACGGCGACATGCAGTTCACCGGCGGCCGCATGGCGGTGGAGCTGATCAACAAGTCCGGCAAGCTGGGCGAGCATACCCTGGAAGCGGTGGAGTACGACGACGCCTGTGATCCCAAGCAGGCAGTGGCGGTGGCCAACCGCATCGTCAACGACGGCATTCAGTTCGTGGCCGGCCACCTGTGCTCCGACAGCACCCTGCCGGCGTCGGACGTCTACGACGATGAAGGCATTCTGATGGTCACTCCGGCGGCCACCAGCCCGGCCATTACCGAGCGGGGTCTGGAATTCGTGATGCGCACCATCGGCCTCGACAGCGATCAGGGCCCCACCGCGGCGCACTATATTGTGGAGCAGGTCAAACCCGAGCGCATCGCCATTATTCACGACAAGAAGCAATACGGTGAAGGGCTGGCGTCCAGTGTGCGCGATGCACTCAAGGAGGCCGGTGCCAATGTGGTGGCCTATGAGGGGATCACCTCCGGCGACAAGGATTTCTCGGCGCTGATCGCCAAACTGCAGCGGGAGCAGGTGGACTTCGTCTATTACGGCGGCTACCACCCGGAGCTGGGGCTGATTTTGCGCCAGTCCGCCGAAAAGGGGTTCAAGGCCCGCTTTATGGGACCGGAAGGCGTGGGCCATAAAGACATCACCTCCATCGCCGGCGACGCCTCCGAAGGCCTGCTGGTGACCCTGCCCAAGAAATATGACCTCGACCCGGCCAACGCCGACATAGTGGCGGCCATTCAGGCCAGGGGCGAAGATCCCACCGGCCCCTTTGTGTGGACCACCTATGCGGCGGTGGAGGCTATTGCCGAGGGCATTAAACGCGCCGGTGCCGATCCGGAAGCGGTGGCCACCGCGCTGCGGGCCGAGCCGGTCGACACCGTGATGGGCCCGCTGTCCTGGGATGAAAAAGGCGACCTCAAGGGTTTTGAGTTCGGTGTGTTCGCCTGGCACAAGGACGGCACCTCCACCCAACTGTAACTCCGGTCATTTTATCGTCAACAGGCGGAGCCTGCTCCGCCTGATCTGACGGCGCTCATTGTGCAACGACAAGGAAAGGTTGTATGTCCGAGCCCCTTCTTTATTTTATTCAGCAATTGCTTAACGGCCTGACCATTGGCAGCACCTATGCGCTGATCGCCATCGGTTACACCATGGTGTACGGCATTATCGGCATGATCAACTTCGCCCACGGCGAGGTATACATGATCGGCGCCTACGCCGCCTTTATGGTGATGACCGCCCTGACCATGCTGGGTATTGACAGCACCGCGCTGCTGCTGTGCGCTGCCTTTCTGGTGAGCATTATCCTGACCAGTGTCTACGGTTATTCTATCGAGCGGGTGGCCTACCGGCCGCTGCGCAGCAGCAAGCGGCTGATTGCGCTGATCTCCGCCATCGGCATGTCCATCTTTCTGCAGAACATGATGCGCCTGGCCCAGGGCTCCCGGGATATCGCCATTCCTTCCCTGCTGCCCGGCGGCTGGAGTTTTGGCAACGAGGGCTTTCAGGCCACCTTGTCCTACATGCAGCTCATTATCTTTGTGGTGACCTTTATCACCATGACCCTGCTGTCGCTGTTTATTTCCCGCTCGCGCATGGGTCGGGCCTGCCGTGCTTGCGCCGAAGATCTGAAAATGGCCAACCTGCTCGGCATCAACAGCAACAGCATTATCGCCCTGACCTTTGTTATCGGCGCGGCGCTGGCGGCGGTGGCCGGGGTGCTGCTTGGCTCCTACTACGGCGTGATCAACCCCTACATCGGCTTTATTGCCGGGCTCAAGGCCTTTACCGCCGCCGTGCTCGGCGGCATTGGCAGCATTCCCGGCGCCGTGCTCGGCGGACTGCTGCTGGGTGTGACCGAGGCCATGACCGGCGCCTATTTCAGCACCGAATACAAGGACGTGGTGTCCTTTGGCCTGCTGATCTTCGTGCTGCTGTTCATGCCCACTGGCATTCTGGGCAAACCGGAGGTGGAAAAGGTATGAGCCGACTCAAATCCTCACTCATTGCCGCCGGCCTGTTCTTGCTGCTGGCGGGCTGGCTGCTCGGATTCCGGCTGGAGACCGCGGGCACCCGGCTGGTGGTGTCCAACCGGCTGGACGCCAGCTGGCAGTGGCTGGCACTGGGGGCGGGGCTGGTATTTCTGGCCCAGCTGTTTGCCGATCAGTGGCGCAAACCCTTTCGTTACCTTTCGGATCGCAAGGGCAGTTTTGCCCTGCCGGCCCCCGAAGAACAGCCCTGGTTGTATCGCATCGTCACCGTGCTGGTGCTGGCTACCCTGCTGGTATGGCCCTTTATGGGCTCGCGCGGCGCCGTGGATCTGGCCACGCTCACCCTGATTTACGTCATGCTGGGGCTGGGCCTCAATGTGGTGGTGGGCCTGGCTGGCCTGCTCGATCTGGGCTACGTGGCCTTTTATGCGGTGGGCGCCTACAGCTACGCCCTGCTTAACGCTTATTTCGGGCTGGATTTCTGGACCTGCCTGCTGCTGGGCGGCGCCCTGGCGGCAACCTTTGGCTTTCTGCTGGGTTTTCCGGTGCTGCGGCTGCGGGGGGACTACCTGGCCATCGTGACCCTGGGGTTCGGCGAGATCATTCGTATATTGCTCAACAATATGACCGAGCTGACCGGCGGCCCCAACGGCATTGCCGGCATTCCCAAGCCCACCCTGTTCGGGCTGGAGTTCGAGCGCCGGGGCGACAATCCCTTTCACGAGTTTTTCGGCATCGCCTACAACTCGGGGCACAAGGTGATCTTCCTCTACCTGCTGGCACTGGTGCTGGTGGTGCTGACCATCTTTATCATCAACCGCCTGCTGCGCATGCCCCTGGGGCGGGCTTGGGAGGCGCTGCGCGAGGATGAAATCGCCTGCCGCTCCCTCGGGCTTAACCCCACCCTGATCAAGCTCAGCGCCTTTACCATAGGGGCGGCCTTTGCGGGGTTTGCCGGCTGCTTCTTTGCCGCCCGGCAGGGCTTTATCAGCCCCGAGTCCTTTGTGTTTATCGAGTCGGCCATCATTCTGGCCATCGTGGTGCTGGGGGGCATGGGCTCGCAGATTGGTGTGGTGCTGGCGGCCATCATCATGACCATACTGCCGGAGCTGACCCGGGAATTTAACGAGTACCGCATGCTGCTGTTTGGCCTGCTGATGGTGCTGATGATGATCTGGCGGCCTCAAGGGCTGCTGCCGATGCATCGCCCCCACATGGAGCTGAAATCATGAGTGAACTGCTGAAGGTATCCGGCCTCACCATGCGCTTTGGCGGCCTGGTGGCGGTGGACGGGGTGGCGCTTACCATGAACGAACGGCAAATCGTGTCCATCATCGGCCCCAACGGCGCCGGTAAAACGACCGTGTTCAACTGCCTGTCGGGCTTTTACCGGCCCAGTGGCGGCAATGTCAACTTTCGTGGCCAGGCCATCGCCGGTCTGCCCGGCCACAAGATTGCCCGGTTAGGGATGGTGCGCACTTTTCAGCATGTGCGCCTGTTCAAGGAGATGACGGTGCTGGAAAACCTGCTGGTGGCTCAGCATGCCCACCTCAACACCCACTTTCTCGCCGGCCTGCTGAAAACTCCGGGCTTTCGCCGGGCCGAACGGGAAGGGCTGGAGCGGGCCCATTACTGGCTGGAAAAGGTCAATCTCACCGAATTTGCCAACCGCGCCGCCGGCAACCTGGCCTATGGTCAGCAGCGCCGGCTGGAGATCGCCCGCTGCATGGCGGCACGACCGGCCCTGCTGATGCTGGACGAGCCTGCGGCGGGGCTGAATCCGAACGAGACTCAGGAGCTGAACCGGCTGATCCAGGATCTGCGCGATAACGAAGGGGTCAGCGTGCTGCTGATCGAGCACGACATGAAGCTGGTGATGGACATTTCCGATCATATTTACGTGGTCAACCAGGGCCGGCCCCTGGCGGACGGCAGCCCCGAGGCGGTGCGCAGCCATCCCGATGTGATCAACGCCTACCTGGGAGAAGCCTGATGCTGCATGTCGACAATATCTGTGCCCATTACGGCAAGATCCAGGCGCTGGAAGACGTGACCGTGCATATTGAGCAGGGGGAGATCGTCACCCTGATCGGCGCCAACGGCGCCGGCAAGACCACATTAATGATGAGCATCTGCGGCGATCCCCGGCCGTCCCGGGGCCGGGTGGTGTTTGAGGGCCAGGACCTGTCCGAACTGGATACCGCCGCCATCATGCGCCGGGACATCGCCATTGTGCCGGAAGGACGGCGCATCTTCGCCCGGCTTACGGTGGAAGAAAACCTGCACATGGGCGCCTTTTTCGTGGACAGGCGCGAGCACACCGGCCTGATGGCCGAGGTGTTTGCCATGTTTCCCCGGCTCAAGGAGCGGCGTCATCAGCGCGCCGGCACCATGTCCGGCGGCGAGCAGCAGATGCTGGCCATCGGCCGGGCGCTGATGAGCAAACCCCGGCTGCTGCTGCTGGACGAACCCTCTCTGGGGCTGGCGCCCATTATCATCAATCAGATTTTCGACACCATCGCCCGGCTGCGCAAGGAAAAGGGCATGACCATCTTTCTGGTGGAGCAGAACGCCAACCAGGCGCTCAAGCTGGCCGACCGGGGCTATGTGCTGGAAAACGGCCGGGTGGTGCTGGCCGATACCGGTGCCGCCCTGCTGGTGAACGAGCGGGTGCGTAACGCCTATCTGGGCGGCTGAAGCCGAATTGGGTACACTGGCGCCACATTAATGAGGAGGAATTCATGGATCAGTTTGCCCATATTTCGGTGGACGACGCCCACATCATGCTGAGCGAGGGCCGGGCCCGGCTGGTGGATATTCGCGACCCCCAGTCCTTTGCCCTGGCGCACGCCGAAGGCGCCTTTCACCTGACCAACGACAGCCTGGTGGCCTTTACCAATGAGGTGGATTACGACGTGCCGGTGATCGTGATGTGTTATCACGGCATCAGCAGTCAGGGCGCGGCCCAGTATCTGGTGAATCAGGGCTTTGAGGAAGTCTACAGCCTGGACGGCGGCTTCGAGGCCTGGCGGCGCAGCCAGCCGGTGGTCGGCCAGTCGTGAAGGCGCTGCTGGTGCTCGACGAGCCGCGCCGGGCCCAGGCCTTTGTGGACTATCTGAGTGAGCTTGGCCTGCACTGCGAGCTGACTCAGGACGACGACGGTAACGTGCATATCTGGCTGGTGGACGAATCCCGTTTCGAGCAGGCCCAGCGGGAGGTCAAGCGTTTTCTGGCCGAGCCGTTTCATCCCCGCTACCAGGAAGCGTCCTGGAAGCGGGGCGACAGCCACGCCCGCTTTACCGACGGGGCCCGGCAAACCGGCTGGATCAGCGACCTGCTGCGCCAGACCGGGCCGGTGAATCTGCTGGTGCTGCTGGCCTGCCTGCTGGTTTACGGCCTGAGCTGGCTGGGCCTGCCCATGTTTGGGGTGCTGTCGTTTCCGCCCCGGGCCGAATGGCTGCTGGGCACCGAATTCTGGCGCGCCTTTACCCCGGCGCTGATGCACTTTTCCCTGATGCACCTGGTATTCAACCTGTTCTGGTGGTGGTACCTGGGCGGCATGGTGGAGCGGCGGCTGGGCAGCGGCAAGCTGCTGGTGCTGCTGCTGGTGGCGGCGGTGCTGCCCAACCTGCTGCAGTTCTGGGCCAGCGGCCCGCGCTTTGGCGGCCTGTCGGGAGTGGTGTATGCGCTGCTGGCCTATGTCTGGTTCAGCGGCCGGCTCAACCCGGCTCGGGGCATGGGCCTGCCCGACGGCATGGCGGTGTTTATGCTGGTGTGGCTGGTGCTGGGCTTTGCCGACCTGCTGGGCACGCCGGTGGCTAACATGGCGCACCTGGGCGGCGCGCTCATCGGCTTGTTGCAGGCCTGGCTGGACAATCGCCGGCGGGTTACTGATAAAGGAAGGTGGTAAACAGCAGGCGGCGTACCGGCGTTTGCCCGGTTTCCTGCAACAGCAGCTCGTTGAGCCGCTCCCGGCCCTCATCGGCCAGCCCGGCCCGGGCCGGCAGGGAGCGGATTTCCTGCCGGCTTTTTTCCGCCAGCAAGTCGTTGAGCGCATCCCGCAGCAGCGGCATATTCTCTTCCACTACCGTCAGTTGCTCCGGGCGCTCCAGCATCAGCTCCACCGCCACCCGCACATAGCCCAGGTTTTGCCCGGAGTTCTGGTAGTTGGTAATAATGTCCGGTGTCATGGTGTAGTATATGGGCCCGGCGGGTGCCGCCGTTTCCTCCTGAGCGCTGAGCGTGCCCGGGGCCGCCAGCAGCAGGCAGAGGGCAAGTAACCGAAACATATGAGTCTCCGAGCAATGAGAGAGCGGGCATTGTTTAAATATTTGCCGGTGCGGTCAAGTCCGTCGACGGTTTTCTGTATCATGGCCCGAAAATGCGGTGGTGATGTTACCGCCAAAGCAGGACCCAAGTCATTTTTATGTCTTTGCCACTTCAGCAAACAACCATGACGCCCAGTGTCGACAGTGACTGGCGCTGGGGCCGTTCAGCACCGGCGTCATCCGCCCTGGGCGACTGGCTGCACGAGCCGGGCTCGCTGACCCGGCGGCTGCGTCGTCACTGCCGGCACTTCCGGGTACAGGTATTGTCCGATTCGGTGTTGCGTCCGCTCACGCCGGCTCAGGTGGAGCGCCTTCAGGCCGGGCAGGCCTATTGCCGGGAAGTGTTGCTGTTGTGCGATGAGGTGCCCTGGGTGTACGCCAGCTCGCTCTATTCCTCCGCCACGCAAGCGGCATTGCCGGCACTGGCCGGGCTGGGCAGCAAGGCGCTGGGAGAGTTGATGTTTGAAGCGACGGATCTGCAACGGACTCCCTTTGATCTTGCCGAGCTCTCCGCGGTGGAGTATCGGCGGTTGCAGACCCGTGCCGGGTTCAATGCCGCCTTGAGCGATACCTTGCCCTGGGCCCGGCGCTCCACTCTCAGCACCGGTGCCGCCCGGGTGCTGGTGACCGAACTCTTTCTGCCGGCTTCGGCACCCTACCGGAATATAGTGTAATGACCACCCTGACTTCTTTTTCACGGCCGCGTTGGCGCGCCTACCTGGCTCTGGCCCGGCTCGACAAGCCCATCGGCACCCTGCTGCTGTTGTGGCCTACCCTGTGGGCGCTGTGGATTGCCGCCGAGGGCCTGCCATCCCCCTGGTTGCTGCTGGTGTTTGTGGCCGGGGTGTTTTCCATGCGTTCCGCCGGCTGTGTGATCAACGACTACGCCGATCGCCATATCGACGGCCACGTCAAGCGTACCCATGCCCGGCCGCTGCCCGCCGGTGAACTCACCGAGCGCCAGGCACTGGGCTTTTTCGCCCTGCTGGTGGGCATTTCCTTTGTGCTGGTGCTGACCACCAATGCCCTCACCATTGGTCTGGCCTTTGCCGGCCTGTTCTGGGCGGCGCTCTATCCCTTTATGAAGCGGGTGACTCATCTGCCCCAGCTGTTTCTCGGCATTGCCTTTTCCTGGGCCATTCCCATGGCCTTTGCCGCTCAGAGCAACAGCCTGCCCCCCGGGCTCTGGCTGCTGTTTGCCGCCAACCTCACCTGGACCGTGGCCTACGACACCATGTATGCCATGGTGGACCGGGACGACGACCTCAAAATCGGGGTCAAGTCCACCGCTATTCTGTTTGGCCGCCGCGACAAGTTGATCGTGGGTCTGCTGCAGCTGGCCACCCTGTTGCTGCTGGTGGCGGCGGGTGGGGTGTTTGAGCTGGCCGCGTCCTTTTACTGGGGGCTGCTGGCGGCTGCCGGACTGTTTGTGTATCAGCAGCGGCTGATCCGCGACCGGGAACGCATGCCCTGCTTTCGCGCCTTTCTTAACAACAACCACGTCGGCATGGCCATCTTTGCCGGTCTGGTGCTGGCGCTGTGGTAAGTGAAAGGCTTTGGGACTTGCTCTGGACTCATTACTGGATATACTGACAGTTAACTGTATAAACAGACAGGTTTCACCATGAAAGCCCTTACTCCCCGCCAGTCGCAGGTGCTGGACATTATCAAGGAACACATTCAGCAAACCGGCATGCCGCCCACCCGGGTGGAAATTGCCCGGGTGCTGGGGTTCAAGTCCGCCAATGCGGCGGAAGAGCACCTCAAGGCGCTGGCCAAAAAGGGCGTGATTGAAATCATGCCCGGTACTTCCCGGGGCATTCGCCTGGCCGGGGAAGAGGCGGAAGAAGAACAGGGCCTGCCGCTGGTGGGCCGGGTGGCCGCCGGTGAACCCATACTGGCGCAACAGCACATCGAGAGTCATTACCGGCTCGATCCCGCCCTGTTCCATCCCTCGGCGGACTTTTTGCTGCGGGTTCGGGGCACGAGCATGAAGAATATCGGCATCATGGACGGTGATCTGCTGGCGGTGCACAAGACCCGGGAGGCCCGCAATGGCCAGGTGGTGGTGGCCCGGCTCGACGACGAAGTCACGGTGAAGCGCTTTCAGCGCAAGGGCAGCAAGGTCAGCCTGGTGCCCGAAAACGAGGAGCTGTCGCCCATTGAGGTGGACTTGCGTACCCAGGAGCTGATTATCGAAGGTCTGGCGGTGGGGGTGATCCGCAACGGCGACTTCTGACAAACCCGCTTGACCCGGCAGGCCGCAAACTTATGGTGGCCTGCCAATCCCCAATCCCCAATCCCCAATCCCCAATCCCCAATCCCCAATCCCCAATCCCCAATCCCCAATCCCCAATCCCCAATCCCCAATCCCCAATCCCCAATCCCCAATCCCCAATCCCCAATCCCCAATCCCCAATCCCCAATCTCCCATTTCTTTATATTTTACATTTCCTTAACTGCTGCTTTACTTAGAGTCAGCCGAATGGAAGGGATGCGGTCGTTCGGCGGCCACCAATGCCGAATTCAAGTGCTCCGGTGTTACAGGATGAAACGATGGGGGTGCGCGTGAAGCCGATTTTGCTGCTGTTGTCCTTGCTGGCAACCCTGCCCGCCGAGGCCCAGGTCCGCCTCAACATGACCGAAGGGGTCACCGAAATCAGCCAGAAAGTGTATGGCCTGCACATGACCATTCTCACCATCTGCGCGGTCATCGGTCTGCTGGTGTTCGGGGCCATGTTCTGGGCCATTATTCACCATCGCAAGTCCAGAGGCGCCCGGGCAGCCCAGTTTCACGAAAGCACCAGGGTCGAGATCCTCTGGACCATCATTCCCTTTCTCATTCTGGTGGCCATGGCCATTCCCGCCACCAAAACCCTGGTGGCGATGGAAGACGCTTCAAAGCCGGATCTCACCGTGCAGATCACCGGCTCTCAGTGGAAGTGGCATTACCGTTACTTTGACGAAGACGTGGAGTTTTACAGCCTGCTGGCTACCCTGCCGCAACAGATCAGCGGTGAGGTGCGCAAGCGGGAGCACTACCTGCTGGAGGTGGATCATCCCCTGGTGCTGCCCACGGAGCGCAAGGTGCGCTTTCTGATCACCTCCGACGATGTGATCCACTCCTGGTGGGTGCCGGCTTTCGCGGTGAAAAAGGATGCCATTCCCGGTTTTATCAACGAGGCCTGGACCCGCATCGAGCAGCCGGGCCTGTATCGTGGCCAGTGCGCCGAGCTGTGCGGCAAGGATCACGGCTTTATGCCCATCGTCGTGGATGCCCGCTCTCCCGAGGAATTTGATGGCTGGCTGGCCCGGCGCAAAACCGAGCAGGCCGAGGCCAGGGCCGCCGAGCAGGAACTGCTGGCCATGAACATGAGCAGGGACGAGCTGATGACGCTGGGTGAGCAGGTCTATCAGAAGGCCTGTGCCGCCTGTCATCAGGCCAATGGCGAAGGCATTCCCGGCGCCTTTCCGGCGCTCAGGAGCAGCGAGCTGGTGCTGAACGACCGGGCCGCTCACATCAACATAGTGCTGTATGGCAAGGCGGGTACCGCCATGCAGAGCTTTGACAAGCAACTGGCGCTGAAGGAGCTGGCGGCGGTGATCACCTACGAGCGCAATGCCTGGGGCAACGACACCGGCGACCTGGTGCAGCCAAAAGATATTCACCAGGCCAGACAGGAACAATAGGGGGCTGTGATGGCGCAGATGGATCGCACGGAAACCGCGAATATTCACCTGGTGGATGAGCATCACCACGGTCCCGCCAAGGGCATCAGCCGCTGGCTGTTCACCACCAACCACAAGGATATCGGCAGTCTCTACCTGCTGTTCAGCCTCACCATGTTTCTGGTGGGCGGGGGCATGGCCATGGTGATCCGGGCCGAGTTGTTTCAGCCCGGGCTGCAGCTGGTAGAGCCCAACTTCTTTAACCAGATGACCACCATGCACGGCCTGATCATGGTGTTCGGTGCCGTGATGCCGGCCTTTGTCGGCCTGGCCAACTGGATGATTCCCATGATGATCGGCGCGCCCGACATGGCGCTGCCGCGCATGAACAACTGGAGCTTCTGGATCCTGCCCTTCGCCTTTGTGCTGATGCTGAGCTCGCTGTTTGTGCCCGGTGGCGGCCCCAATTTCGGCTGGACCTTTTATGCGCCCCTGTCCACCACCTATGGCCCCGACAGCACCGCCCTGTTTGTGTTTGCCATTCATATCATGGGCATCAGCTCCATCATGGGGGCGATCAACGTGATTGTTACCATCTGGAACCTGCGTGCACCGGGCATGACCTGGATGAAACTGCCGCTGTTCTGCTGGACCTGGCTGATCACCGCCTTTCTGCTGATTGCGGTCATGCCGGTGCTGGCCGGCGCCGTGACCATGGTGCTGACCGACAAGTATTTCGGTACCAGCTTTTTCGAAGCTGCCGGAGGCGGGGATCCGGTCATGTTCCAGCATATCTTCTGGTTCTTCGGCCATCCCGAGGTGTACATCATGATATTGCCGAGTTTCGGTATTATCTCGGCCATCGTGCCTGCCTTCAGCCGCAAGCGGCTGTTCGGCTACGCCTCCATGGTGTATGCCACTGCGTCCATTGCCGGGCTCAGCTTCCTGGTGTGGGCGCACCACATGTTTACCGTGGGCATGCCGGTGGCGGCGGAGCTGTTCTTCATGTATTGCACCATGCTGATTTCGGTGCCCACCGGGGTCAAGGTGTTCAACTGGGTAGCCACCATGTGGCGTGGCTCCCTCAGCTTTGAAGTGCCCATGCTGTTCGCCCTGGCCTTTATCGTGCTGTTCACCATCGGCGGCTTCAGTGGCCTGATGCTGGCCATTACCCCGGCGGACTTTCAGTATCACGACACCTATTTCGTGGTGGCGCATTTTCATTACGTGCTGGTGTCGGGAGCCATTTTCTCGATCATGGCGGCGGCCTACTACTGGTTGCCCAAGTGGACCGGCCACATGTTTGACGAGCGCCTGGCCAAATGGCATTTCTGGTGCTCTGTGGTGTCGGTGAACATTCTGTTCTTCCCCATGCATTTTCTCGGCCTGGGCGGCATGCCCCGGCGTATTCCCGATTATTCGCTGCAATTTGCCGACATCAATGCCCTGGTCAGCATCGGCGGTTTCGCCTTCGGCCTGTCCCAGCTCCTGTTTGTGGCGGTGCTGGTAAAGTGCATTCGCGGCGGCGAGCGGGCCCAGGCCAAACCCTGGGAGGGCGCCGAAGGCCTGGAATGGACGGTGCCGTCGCCGGCGCCCTACCACACCTTTGACACCCCGCCGAAGGTGGACGGATGAATACGGTCAAAAAGGCCCGGCGGCTGGGCCTGGTGGCGCTGGCCATGTTCGGTTTTGGCTTTGCCCTGGTGCCCCTGTATGACGTGTTTTGCGACATCACCGGACTGAACGGCAAAACCGCCAGCACGGCGGCGATGACCGCTCAGGGCGTGGACGAGGCGCGGCTGGTGACGGTGGAGTTTGTGACCTATCAGCACACCGGCCTGGGCGGCGAATTTTCCCCTTCGGTACGCCGGCTGGCCGTGCATCCGGGGGAAATGCACCGGGTCGACTTTACCGTGACCAATCCGGGCGTGGACAGCCGGGTGCTGCGGGCCATTCCCTCGGTGTCGCCGGGGCGAGCGGCGGGCTACCTGCGCAAGACCGAGTGCTTCTGTTTTGAGGAGCAACCTCTCGATGGCCGGGCGCGAGCGGTGATGCCCATGAGCTTTTACGTGGATGAGGCGCTGCCCGCCGACATTGAGGTGTTTACCCTGTCCTACACCCTTTACGACATCAGCGAGCAGGCGGCCGGGCAAGGCTGACAAGGAGGCAAGCATGGCGGTCAAAACGGAAAAATACTACGTGCCGGCGCAAAGCCCCTGGCCGGTGGTGGGGGCGCTGGGGTTGTTTCTGCTGGCCGCAGGAGCGGGCATGTGGGCCGCCGGCATCGCCGGCATTGCCGGGCCCCTGGTGTTTGCCGCCGGCACCCTGGTGATGACCGTCATGCTGTTTGGCTGGTTCTCCAATGTGATCAGTGAGTCCCATCAGGGGCTGTACAGCGAGCAGATGGACCGCTCCTTTCGCCAGGGCATGAGCTGGTTCATTTTCTCGGAAGTGATGTTCTTTGGCGCCTTCTTCGGTGCCCTGTTTTATGCCCGGGTGCTGGCGGTGCCCTGGCTGGGTGGCGCCGGCAACAATGCCATGACCCACGAGGTGCTGTGGCCCGAATTCAATGCGGTCTGGCCCCTGCTTAGCACCCCCGGCGGTATTGAAACCACCGCCATGGGCTGGCTCGGGCTGCCGCTGGTCAACACCATCATTCTGCTGAGCTCGTCGGTCACGGTGCATGCCGCCCATCTGGCGCTGTTGCAGGAACAGCGTGGCCGGCTGAAGCAATGGCTGGGAGTTACCGTGCTGCTGGGCGCCCTGTTCCTGGCATTGCAGATATGGGAGTACGTGCACGCCTATCAGGAGCTGGGGCTGCGACTCGACTCCGGCATTTACGGCAACACCTTCTTTTTGCTCACCGGCTTTCACGGCGCCCACGTCACCCTGGGCACTCTGATGCTGTTCATCATGTGGCTCAGGGTCAACAAGGGGCACTTCACTCCGGCTCAGCACTTCGGCTTTCAGGCCAGCAGCTGGTACTGGCACTTTGTGGACGTGGTCTGGCTGTGCCTGTTTGTGTTTGTCTATATTTTGTAAGGGTTCGTTTGGTGCTCAGTAAGGTATGGGATTGGGGATCAGCAGACCGCTGGCCAGAGCGAGGATCAGCAGGGCCAGAATGATGGCGGCCAGCCAGAGGCGGCGGCCGATATAACGGGCCATCAGTGCCGGATCCCGCCGCTGGAGCATGGCGCGCAGGCCCAGCATCAGGTTACCAATCATCAGCAGCAGCAAAAGTAAAACCAGCAGTTTCAATAACATGGATGAGACCCGGGACAAAGGACGACGCCTTGAGTATAGGAAAACGCGGGGGATTACTGGTACTGACGGCCGTCCTGACCGGTCTGATGGTGTTCATGGGCGTGTGGCAGCTGTCCAGGGCCGATGAAAAACGCCGGCTGCTGCAGGAGTGGGAGCAGCGCAGCCAGGTGGAGCTGGAGCTGAAAGAGGCCCTGGCCATGCAGAGCCCCTTTGGGTACCGGCTGCGGACGGGGGGAGTCTTTCTGGCCGGCGGCGAGCTGTTTCTCGATAACCAGATTGAGCAGGGCCGGGCCGGTTACCGGCTGATCCGGCCGTTGCAAACACCACTGGGGCTTTTGGCGGTGGACCGGGGCTGGTGGCCGGCGCACGGTGATCGCAGTCGGTTGCCGCCGGTGGAGGATCTTGACGACGGTGCCGTGATCGTGGCCGGTGTGCTGGTGCGGCCCTGGCAACCGCCGTTGTCACTGGGCGACACCGACCGTGACGCTCTGTCCCGGCGCGTCGCCAGCCTGGATCCCGATGAGCTGGCAGGTCGCTGGGGTCAGCCGGTGCTGCCCATGGTACTGAAAACCGATATGGATGCCGGCAGCTGGCAGCCGGTGTCGATGGGGCCGGAAAAGCACCTCGGCTATGCGGTGCAATGGTTTGCCATGACCTTCGCCATCTGGCTGGCGGCCTGGTGGTGGCATGGGAGGCGACATGACGCATAAACCGGTACTGGCGTTATTGGGTGTTTTTCTGCTGCCGCTGGCACTGGCCTGGCTGGTACTGGAGCAGGGCTGGTTCAACGCCGGCACCCGGGGCCATGGCGAATGGGTACAGGGCCATATTGGCCCGGCCAGGCAGTGGCGGCTGGTGCTGAGCCGCCCGCAAGATTGTGACTATTGCGAGTCTGCCAGCCGAATGCTCACCAACCTGAACCTGGCCCTGGGGCGGGACGGAGAGCGGGTGACCGTGGTGCAACGGCCCGCCGGAGACGTGCTGGAAGCCGGTTTTGTGTATATCGCCGATCCGCCGGGCCTGCTGATCATGCGCTATCCCCTGGTGGGGGACGAGCAGCAAAACATCAGCACCGGGCGGCGGCTGTTGCAGGATCTGCGCCGTTTGCTCAAGTATTCCCGGGCGGGATAGGAGGCACCATGCACAAGCTCTGCGCCTTTGCCTTTGTGCTGACTCTGGTTGTGGTGGTGCTGGGAGCCTGGACCCGGCTCACCGATGCCGGTCTGGGTTGCCCCGACTGGCCCGGCTGTTACGGCTTTCATTATGTGCCGGCCACCGCCGGGGAGCATGCCCTGGCCGCCGCGCGCTTTCCCGATGCGCCGCTGGAAGTGGCCAAGGCCCGCAATGAAATGATCCACCGTTATGCCGCCGGCACCCTGGGGCTGACCATACTGCTGATGGCATTGTGCTCCCTGAAACACAGCAACCGCCGTTACCGGCTGCCGGCCTTTGTGCTGCTGGCACTGGTAATCGGCCAGGCCACGCTCGGCATGCTCACCGTTACCCTCAATCTGTTGCCCTTTGTGGTCATGGGCCACCTGCTGGGTGGCTTTACCATATTGTCGCTGCTGTTCTGGCTGTGGTGCCGGCATGGAACACACGCTGGCACCCGGCATGATGGGCGTGATCTGAGCGGTTTGTTCCGGCTGGCGCTGGCGGCACTGGTGCTGCAGATTGCACTGGGAGGCTGGACCGCCGCCAACTATGCGGCCATGGCCTGCACCGAGCTGCCGGTGTGCCAGGGTGACTGGCTGGGCCAGTGGCAATGGAGCGCCTTTCATCCTCACGGCATGCCGGCGGAGAACTACCAGTACGGGGTGCTCAGTCAGGCGGAGCGGGCCACCATACACGCCGCTCACCGGCTGTGGGCCATGGTAACGGCACTGCTGTTGCTGGCCCTGGCCTGGCGGCTCGTTCGCCGGCCCGGTCTGCGCGGCTGGGGGCTGGCACTGGCAAGCATGGTGCTGGTGCAGCTGGCGCTGGGCCTGGCCAATGTGGTGCTGCACCTGCCGCTGTGGGTGGCGGTGGCGCACAATGGCGGCGCCGCCGTCTTGCTGCTTATTTTAACGGGAACGGGAGAGCGCCTGGGGCGCCACAGGGAGGCAATATGGCACGAAGCCTGGCATTATCCGCCACGGGAGTACGAGTCTGGCGGGACTATTTCGCGCTGACCAAACCCAGGGTGGTGGCGCTGATCCTGCTTACCGCCGTGGTCGGCATGTTTTTGACCGACAGCCTGCCGTCACCGCTGACGGTGCTGGCGGCCACCCTGGGGATTGGTCTGATGGCGGGAGGGGCGGCGGCCATCAACCATGTGCTGGATCGGCGCATCGACATCAAAATGGCGCGCACTCACCACAGGCCCGTGGCTCAGGGCCGGGTGGCCACGGCACCGGCGTTGGCCTTTGCCCTGGCGTTGTCGGCCAGCGGGCTGGCGGTGCTGTTGCTGCTGGTCAATGCCCTGACCGCCTGGCTGACCCTGGCGTCCCTGCTGGGCTATGCGGTGGTCTATACCGTCTGGCTGAAGCGGGCCACGCCGCAGAATATCGTGATCGGTGGCCTGGCCGGCGCCATGCCGCCCCTGCTGGGCTGGACCGCGGTCAGCGGTGAATTTCACGGCCATGCCCTGCTGCTGGTGATGATCATCTTTACCTGGACGCCCCCCCATTTCTGGGCGCTGGCCATTCACCGGCGGGACGATTACGCCAGGGCGGAAATTCCCATGCTGCCGGTGACCCACGGCATTGCGTTCACCAAAACCTGCGTGCTGCTTTATACCCTGCTGCTCTCCCTGGTGTGCCTGCTGCCCTGGGTGGTGGGCATGTCGGGGCCGGTCTATTTGCTGGGTTCGCTGCTGCTTAACCTGCGCTTTGTGCAGTGGGCCTGGCGGCTCAAGTTTAGACCCGGGCCGCAAACCGCATTACAATGTTTCCGCTTTTCAATCAGTCACCTGATGTGGCTGTTTGTTCTTATTCTGGCGGATCACTGGATAGACTATGGCTAACACGAGCAAGCTGATTTGGTTACTGGTGCTGACCCTGCTGGTGGCGGGCACCCTGAGCGGGGTTGCCTGGTACAACAAGCGGGCCGGCACCCTGACCGAGGCCGTGGTGGTCTATCCCGAGCCCCGGCCACTGAAGCCGATGGCGCTGACCGATGCCAATGGTCAGCCCTTTACCGAGCAGCGCCTGCGGGAGCACTGGAGCCTGGTCTTTGTGGGCTATACCTATTGCCCGGATATCTGCCCCACCACCCTGTCGGACCTGGCCCGCATCTATCCTGAACTCAAACAATTGAGCGACAAGACTCAGGTGGTATTTATCTCCGCCGATCCCGGCCGGGATACCCCCGAACGGCTCAAGGCCTACACCGCTCATTTTAACCCCGAGTTTATCGCCGCCACCGCCGGCCATGCGCAACTGATGCCGGCGGTGCAGCAACTGGGGCTGATCTACGGCGTACACGAGCGCGGCGACCAGGACTATCTGGTGGATCACTCCGCCTCCATCGCCCTGGTGAACCCGAATGGCGAGTTGCACGCCTCGTTCCGCCCGGTGTTTGACGAAGGCAGCGGCATGCCCCTGGTGGACGGTCAGTTGCTGCTGCAGGACCTGGAACGCATTATCGCCCGCTGGCGCGGCTGATGCTTCTTTTGTAGTTACGAGCCTTTCTTGAAGACGTCCTTTTTTAATGCCGACCGGCATCGCCGGGTGTTTGCCCTGGCGCTGCCCATGGTGTTGTCCAACATTACCGTGCCCCTGCTGGGGCTGGTCGACACCATGGTGATTGGCCACCTGGAGCAGGCCTGGTACCTGGGCGGGGTGGCGGTGGGCGCCACCATTATCAGCCTGCTGTTTTTTCTGCTGGGCTTTTTGCGCATGTCCACCACCGGCCTCACCGCCCAGGCCTTTGGTGCCCGCAACGAGCCGGAGCTGCTGGGGGTGCTGGCCCGGGCATTGCTGCTGGCCTGGGGACTGGCGCTGTGCTTGCTGTTGCTACAAGCGCCCATTATCGAACTGGCGTTCAGTCTGGCCGGGGCCAGTGCCGAGGTGGAACAGTATGGTCGTCAGTATGTGAGTGTGCGTATCTGGAGCGCACCGGCGGCGCTCACCAACCTGGTGCTGCTGGGCTGGCTGTTGGGCAACCAGAACGCCAGGGCGCCCATGTGGCTGCTGATCCTCGGCAATGGTGCCAACATAGTGCTGGATATCTGGTTTGTGGTGGGACTGGGCTGGCAGGTGAAGGGGGCCGCGGGCGCTTCGGTGCTGGCCGACTATGCCGCCACCGGGCTGGGAGCCTGGCTGGTGTGGCGCACCCTGGAGCGGCGCGGACTGCGGCCGGCGGCCGGCTGCTGGCGCGACGCCCTGAACGGCGCGGCCTTTCGCCGCCTGCTCGGGCTGAACCGGGACATTTTCATTCGGGCGCTGTGCCTGCAATTGACCTTTGTGTTCATGACCTTTCAGGGCGCCCGGCTGGGAGACGCCGTCGTGGCCGCCAATGCCGTGCTGATGAACTTTCTGATGTTTATCTCCTACGGCATGGACGGCTTTGCCTATGCCGCCGAAGCCATGGTGGGCAAGGCCATTGGCCGGGGCAGCCGGAGGCATTTCCGGCTGGCCTGCGCCCTTAACCTGTTCTGGGGCGCCCTGGTGGCAGTGCTGTTTACCCTGGTGTTTGCATTTGCCGGCAAGGCGCTGGTGCACCAGATCACAACCATCACAGAAGTGCGCGAGCAGGCCGGCGATTTTCTGCCCTGGCTGGTGGCCATGCCGCTGGTGTCGTGCTGGTGCTTTGTGCTGGACGGCATCTTTATCGGTGCCACCCAGGGGCGGGCCATGCGCAACATGATGCTGGTGTCCACTCTGGGGGTGTTCTTTCCGGTATGGTGGCTTGCTCGGGGGCTGGACAATCACGCTCTCTGGCTGGCGATGCTGTGTTTTATGGCGGCCCGTGGCCTGACCCTGGGCTGGGCCTGGTGGCGGCTGGATGGCCGCCGTGCCTTTGTTCCCGACGCCTTGCCCGCGGAGAAATAACCCTATGTTTGATATTGCCCTGTACGAGCCGGAAATTGCCCCCAACACCGGCAACATTATGCGCCTGGTGCGCAACAACGGCTGCCGGCTGCATTTGATCGAGCCCCTCGGCTTCAGCCTGGACGAAAAACGCCTGCGCCGGGCCGGGCTGGACTATGCCGATTACGGTCGCATTACCGTGCACCCACACTACGCCGCCTTTGTGCAGGCCATGGCCGGCCGGCGCATGTTCGCCTGCACCACCAAGGGCAGCCGGCACCATCACGAGGCGAGCTACCGGCCTGGCGACGTGTTGCTGTTTGGCCCCGAAACCCGGGGGCTGCCCGATGAGGTGCTGGCCGGCATTGAGCCCGGTTTTCGCATTCGCATTCCCATGCAGCCCGACAGCCGCAGCCTCAACCTGTCCAACGCGGTGGCGGTGATCAGCTACGAGGCCTGGCGTCAGCAGGGCTTTGCCGGGGCCCTCCCGGTGCAGAACTAAGCCGGACGCATATTCATTGAATGTGATTGTTTATTGACCAATCTGGCCTACACTTGGTGGCTGAAGTCGGCAACCAAGGAGAGCACGGCCATGTTGATCAGACGATGCAGCTACACACTGATGGACGCCCATCCGGTAAAGGCCCATATGGTGTTGCACCCCACCGGCAGCCTGGAAGTGGAGGTAGCTGAACGACAGCAGCATTTTACTGTCGACTTCGATCGCGTGCAGTTTCGCCGGGGAGAGCGGGGCATGGTGCTGATTTGCGAAGACGTGGCCGGTGCCCCCGTGTGCCTGTCGCTTAACAGCCGCGACGCCTTTGAGCTCTACCACCTGATGGAGAACAGCCGTGAAGAGCTGGAAGAGCTGATGTGCGATCTGGCCTGAGCGTTGGCCCCTGCCGGAAAACACTGACGGCGGCCGGCTTGGGGGTATAATGACCCAAATGTTTCCACCGGCCGCCCCATGACCCAACACTATTCGCGCCTGGTGACCGGGGCGGCCACGGCGGCCACCCTGGTTGCCGGGTTGCTGATCATCGCCAAACTCTTCGCCTGGTTCTATACCGGTTCCGCCAGCATGCTGGCCTCGCTTACCGACTCCCTGCTGGATATCAGCGCCTCGCTGATTAACCTGATGGCCATTCGCTATGCCCTGGTGCCTGCCGATGAAGAGCACCGCTTTGGCCATGGCAAGGCGGAATCCCTTGCCGGTCTGGCCCAGTCGGCCTTTATCAGCGGGTCGGCGGTGTTTCTGGTGATCAACGGCATTTCCCGGCTGTTGCATGCGGAGCAGGTCAGCCGGCCGGAAGCCGGCATCTGGGTGATGGTGTTTTCGCTGGTGCTCACCGGTGCCCTGATCGCCTTTCAGCAATACGTGATTCACCGCACCCAGTCGCTGGCCATCAAGGCCGATCAGTTGCACTACCGGGGCGACATTCTGCTCAACCTGGCGGTGCTGCTGGCCATCGTGCTGTCCTGGTATGGCTGGCACTGGGCCGATGGCCTGTTTGCGGTGCTGATCGGCGGCCACATTCTGTACGGGGCCCTGAAAATCGGCTATGACTCCGCCCAAATGTTGCTCGACAGACGGTTGCCCGATGAAGAGCAAAAGCGCATTATGGAACGCTGTCTGGCGGTGAAAGGGGTGCAGGGGCTGCACGATCTGCGCACCCGGCGGTCGGGCCGGACCCGCTTTATTCAGCTGCACCTGGAGCTGGATGATCACCTGCCTCTGGTTTGCGCCCACGGCATAGCCGAGCGGGCCGAACGGGAGCTGCGCCAGCTGTTTCCCGACGCCGATATCATCATCCATATGGATCCTGTGTCGGTAGTAACTTTCGAGGCCCGGCTCGAAAGCGAGTGACATACATTTCAAAAACAAGGTTTTACCCATGGAAGACGGCATTCAATCCAGAACCTGGCTGAGTATTCGCGAAGAAGCCCAGCGCATGATTGCGGAAGAGCCCATGCTGGGCAGTTTTTTTTACTCGACCATTCTCAATCACGACACTCTCAAGTGTGCCCTGAGCTTTATTCTTTCCAACAAGCTGGAAAGTGCGGTGATGCCGGCCATCAGCCTGCGGGAGATTATTGAAGGCGCCCTGGATGAAGAGCCCGTTATTCTGGACATGGTGGCCACCGACATTTGCGCGGTGCAGGAGCGGGATCCGGCGGTGGAACTGTTTTCCACCCCGTTGTTGTATCTCAAGGGGTTTCATGCCCTGCAGGGCTACCGCATCGCCAACTGGCTGTGGCGGCACGGCCGTCGCGCCCTGGCTACCTATCTGCAGAACCAGATTTCCGTGGTGTTCGGCGTGGATGTACATCCGGCGGCGCGCATTGGCAAGGGCATCATGTTTGACCATGCCACCGGCATAGTGGTGGGGGAGACCGCCGTGATCGAGGACGATGTTTCCATTTTGCAGGGGGTGACCCTGGGAGGCACCGGCAAGGAATGCGGCGATCGCCATCCCAAGATTCGGGAAGGCGTGATGATCGGCGCCGGCGCCAAGATACTCGGTAATATCGAGGTGGGCACGGGGGCCAAGATTGGCGCCGGCAGCGTGGTGCTGGAGCCGGTGCCGGCCCACACCACGGTGGCCGGGGTGCCGGCCCGGGTGGTGGGCCGGCCGGGCTCCGACAAGCCCTCTCTCGACATGAGTCAGAACATCTGACGCAGGATTTGACGGTGCCGGCATAATTTTGCGGCAAACGGCGTTCCGCCCGGACCCGCATCTTGTTGTCCGTGCAGGCCCAAGGTATGCTCGGGGCTGAGGGGCCGGTCGGCCGTCAACATGAATTACAGGGGTTAGCACATGTCTTTTGATGTACTGGAAAAGCTGGAAGCCAAAATCCAGACCGCGGTGGACACCATTTCTCTGCTGCAGATGGAAGTGGACGAGCTCAAGGAGCAGAACGGCAAGCTGGATGATGAAAACCAGCAACTGCGTCAGCAGCACCAGGCCTGGCAGGAGCGCCTGCAGGCACTGCTGGGCAAGATTGACCAGGTAGAAGAAAACGTCTGATCCAGCGCCCTTGCGGTCCGGACCGATATAAAAACGCCGGCCAGTGGCCGGCGTTTTTATTGGCTGACGACAGCGGCATTACTCGATGTCGAGGGCTTCCGGCGACAGAATAATGCCGGTGGTGTCGGCATACAGGTGATCTTCCGGCAGAAAGGTCACGCCGCCGAAGTTGACCGGTACATCCATTTCGCCGGTGTCGCTGTCGTCGGCACCCACCGGAATGGAGGCCAGCGCCTGAATACCGATATCGGTGTCTTCCAGGGCGTCGACTTCGCGCACGCAGCCATAGCAGACAATGCCTTCCCAGCCGTTTTCCGCCGCGGTTTCGGCGATCTCGGCATCGACCAGCGCCCGGCGCAGTGAGCCGCCGCCGTCGATCAGCAATACCCGACCCACGCCGTTTTGCTTTACCGCCTCAAGGATCAGTCCGTTGGACTCAAAGCATTTGACGGTGGTGACCACGCCGCCAAAAGAGCTGCGTCCGCCAAAAGTGGAAAACATGGGTTCGACGACGTCGACCATGTCAATGTAGGTATCGCACAGTTCAGAAGTATTGTATTCCATGGGATCAGCCACGCCTGAAGACAAGGTAACTTCAGTATAAAGAGGCGGGAGCGGTTTTCAATCACAATGATGTGACCGCTCCCGGAATCATATGAATCAAAGAATAAAGCGGCTCAGATCCTCGTCTTCCACCAGGTTCTTGAGGTAACGATCCACATAGTCGGCGTCCACGGTAATGGTTTCACCGGACTTGTCGGACGCCTCGAACGACAGCTCGTCGAGCAACCGCTCCATCACGGTGTGCAGACGACGGGCACCGATATTCTCGGTGGTTTCGTTCACTCGCCAGGCGGCCTCGGCCAGGCGGCGAATGCCTTCCTTGGTGAATTCCACGTTCACGTTTTCGGTGGCCAGCAGTGCCTTGTACTGCTCGGTGAGCGAGGCGCTGGGCTCGGTGAGAATGCGCTCGAAGTCTTCGGTGTTGAGCGAATTCAGCTCCACCCGAATGGGCAGGCGGCCCTGCAACTCGGGGATCAGATCGGAAGGCCGCGCCACCTGAAAGGCCCCTGAAGCGATAAACAGCATGTGGTCGGTGCGCACCATGCCGTGCTTGGTGTTGACGGTGCTGCCTTCAATCAGTGGCAGCAGATCCCGCTGTACGCCCTCGCGGGATACATCGGGGCCGGAACTTTCGCCGCGCTTGCAGATCTTGTCGAACTCGTCGATAAACACGATGCCGTGGTTTTCCACCGCGTGAATGGCCTGTTCCTTCAGCTCTTCCGGGTTCACCAGTTTGGCGGCCTCTTCTTCCACCAGCAGTTTGAAGGCTTCCTTGATCTTCATTTTGCGCTGCTTGCTGGTATTGCCGGCCAGGTTCTGGAACATGCCCTGCAGCTGGTTGGTCATTTCCTCCATGCCGGGAGGGGCCATGATCTCCACGCCCATTTGCGGCGCGGCCACGTTGATCTCGATTTCCTTGTCGTCGAGCTGGCCTTCTCGCAGCTTCTTGCGAAAGATCTGGCGGCTGCCGCTGTTGTCGGCCTTTTCTTCCTCACCCCAGCCGTTGCGGGGGTTGGGCAGCAGGGCGTCGAGCACCCGCTCCTCGGCGGCTTCCTCGGCGCGGTGACGGTATTTTTCCATCTGCTGCTCGCGCACCATCTTCATGGCAATGTCGGTAAGATCGCGAATGATGGAGTCTACTTCCTTGCCCACATAGCCCACTTCGGTGAACTTGGTTGCTTCCACCTTGATAAAGGGGGCGTTGGCCAGCTTGGCCAGGCGGCGGGCGATTTCGGTCTTGCCCACGCCGGTGGGACCTATCATCAGAATGTTCTTGGGAGTCACTTCCTGGCGCAGTTCGGGCTCGAGCTGCATGCGCCGCCAGCGGTTGCGCAGGGCAATGGCCACGGCGCGCTTGGCCTCGCTTTGGCCAACGATATGACGGTCCAGCTCGTGGACGATTTCTCTCGGGGTCATCTCAGACATAATGTAATCCTGTTGCAGCGGCAGCCTCAGCGGCCGTAGTCGAGTTCTTCAATGGTCTGGTTGCCGTTGGTGTAAACACAGATGTCGCCGGCGATGGTCAGCGCCTTTTCCACTATGTCGCGGGCGTTCATGTCGGTGTTTTCCAGCAGGGCGCGGGCGGCGGACTGGGCAAAGGCGCCGCCGGAGCCGATGGCGATCAGATCCTGCTCGGGCTGCACCACGTCGCCGTTGCCGGTAATGATAAAGGAATGCTTTTCGTCGGCCACCGCCAGCAGGGCTTCAAGCCGGCGCAGGGCGCGGTCGGTCCGCCAGTCCTTGGCCAGCGCCACGGCGGCACGTTCCAGGTTGCCCTGGTGGGCCTGAAGCTTGGCCTCAAAGCGTTCCAGCAGGGTAAAGGCATCGGCGGTGCCGCCGGCAAAACCGGCCAGCACCTTGCCGTTGTACAGGCGGTGTACCTTGCGGGCGTTGCCTTTCATCACGGTATTGCCCAGGGAAACCTGGCCATCGCCACCGATAACCACCTTGCCGTTACGGCGTACTGAAACGATTGTTGTCACTGTGAACCTCACTTGACGGTGTTGCCGGCCGGGCCGGCGAGAATGTCATGTTCACGGAGATGGGGGCGAGCAAGAAAAACTTCAACCCCGGGGTGATACCACTGTGCCGGCAGTGTGGTGATCGAAAAGAGGTGAAGGCGGTACCGGGCCCGAATTCAGCCCTGCAGTACAATGCAGCCGGTGTTGATGCGGCTCATCTTGTGCTTTTCCTGGTCGGCCTGGCGCTTGCTGTCGTAGGGGCCCATCACCACCCGGTACCAGACGCCGTTGCTGCCTTCGCTGCGTTTGACCTCCGAGGCCAGGCCCTGAAAGGCGATGCGCGCCTTCAGCTGCTCTGCCTGGGCCGAAGAGCGAAAGGAGCCGCACTGCATGTAGTAGGTCACGCTGGGGGTGGCGTCGGGCTTTTTACGCTCGTTGGCGGGGGTGGGCACGCTCACCACCACTTCCTTGTTTTCCAGCTGCTCGATGTAACGCCATTTTTCCACCGGCTTTTGATCGATGGGATTGACCTTGTTCGCCGGCGCCGGCTGTTGCGCCGGGGCGGGCTCGGCGGGGCGGTGATCACCTGCCGAGCCCTTGACCAGATGAATGAGGTAGCCCATGCCGCCCAGCAGCGCCAGGGCGAACAGCATGGCCAGCCAGGGAACACGCCGCTCGGGTGCCCGGCCTCGGCCGCCGGCACGCTGCTGGCCGCCTCCCTTTCTTTTGGGCGGACTGCGGCGAACGTAATCCCTGGCCATGGCTTACATGCGCTCCAGAGTGTCGATGCCGAGCAGGGACAGGCCCTGCTGCAGCACCTTGGCGGTGGCGGCGCACAGCCGCAGGCGGCTGGCCCGGGCCTCGCCGGTGACGCCGTCCTTGTTGATGGGACAGGCTTCGTAGAAGCTCATAAAGGCACCGGACAGCTCGTACAGGTAGAGGCACAGCAGGTGGGGCATGCCCTTGTCGGCCACCGATCTGACGGTATCGTTGAACTGCACCAGCTTCTGGGCCAGGGCTTCTTCCGCCGGGGCCTCGATCACCACCTTGCCACTCAGGGCCTCGGCGCTGACGCCGGCCTTGCGGAAGATGGACTGCACCCGGGTATAGGCATACTGCAGGTAGGGGGCGGTGTTGCCCTCGAACGACAGCATGTTGTCCCAGTCGAAGATGTAGTCGGTGGTGCGGCTCTTGGACAGATCGGCGTATTTCACCGCCGCCATGGCCACCCGCCGCACTACCTGGGCCTTTTCTTCGGCGCTGAGATCGGTCTGTTTCTGCTCCAGCAGGGCAGCTGCGCGCTCCTCGGCCTCGTTGAGCAGATCCACCAGCTTGATGGTGCCGCCGGAGCGGGTCTTGAACGGGCGGCCGTCCTTGCCCAGCATCATGCCAAAGGCGTGGTGCTCCAGGCTCATGGTGTCGGGCACATAACCGGCCTTGCGCACTATGGTCCATGCCTGCATCAGGTGCTGGTGCTGGCGGGAGTCGATAAAATACAGCGCCCGGTCGGCACCCAGCTGCTCGTAACGGTATTTGGCGCAGGCGATGTCGGTGGTGGTGTAGAGGAAGCCGCCGTCCTTCTTGCGCACGATCACCCCCATGGGGTCGCCGTCCTTGTTCTTGTATTCGTCGAGGTACACTACCAGGGCGCCCTCGTCTTCCACCGCCAGTCCCTGTTGCTGCAGATCGGCGACGATGTCGTTGAGCATGGGGTTGTACATGCTTTCGCCCATGACGTTGTCCGGGGTCAGCGACACGCCCAGGCGGTCATACACTTCCTGGTTGTGCTTCAGGGTCACGTCCACCAGCTTTTGCCACATGTTCAGGCAGTAGGCGTCGCCGCCCTGCAGCTTCACCACATAGTTGCGGGCGCGCTCGGCGAAGTCGGGGTCGGCGTCGTACTGCTGCTTGGACTCCCGGTAGAACTGCTCCAGATCCGACAGACCGGAAGACAGCACGTCCGGGTTTTCCTGCTCCAGCTTTTCCAGATAGGCGATCAGCATGCCGAACTGGGTGCCCCAGTCGCCGATGTGATTGGCGCGAATCACCTTGTGACCCAGGAATTCCAGGGTGCGTACCACGGCGTCGCCGATGATGGTGGAGCGCAGGTGGCCCACATGCATTTCCTTGGCCACGTTGGGCGCGGAGTAGTCCACCACCACGGTTTGTGGCTGCTCGGCCAGCGGCACATTGGCGCGTTCATCGGTCACCATGGCGTCGATCTGGCGGGCCAGCCAGCCGCTGTCGAGAAAAAAGTTGATAAATCCGGGTCCGGCCAGCTCGGTTTTGGCCACCAGCTCGGACGCGGGCAGGTTATCCACCAGCAATTGGGCCAGGGCGCGGGGATTCTGGCCGGCGGGCTTGGCCAGCAGCAGCGCCAGGTTGGTGGCCAGATCGCCGTGAGCCTTGTCTTTGGTGCGGTCTACCTGGATGCGGGGCTCCAGCTCGGCAGGCAGCTTGCCCTGTTGCTTGAGAGTAGAGACCGTCTGCTCAAGCAGCGCTTGAATATGTTCTTTCATTGTCAGTTCACCAAAGTTTGAGACAAGGTCGAAGAAAACCCGAGGGGCCCAAATTCTACTCATAACGGGCGTCAAAAACTACCGTTCAAGGCCGCCGGCAACCCGCCACTGAAAGTGGCGTTACCGTAAACGGGTCTTTTGAATGTAACGGCACGACTGGCCAGTGGCTTCAAAACGGCATGCTGGCAAAGTCTGTCCTACTCGTTCATGCTGAAGAAAGCAACGAAGGAGCCGCCCATGAGACTGGCACTGTTACCGCTCACCCTGCATCTGCTGCCGGAAGGTCGGGTGCCGCTGCGCATTTTTGAACCCAAATATGTGCGCATGGTGGCCGAGGCCGGCAGGGACGAGCGCGGCTTTGGCATCGGCATGCTGGAAGAACCCGACGACCGCGGCAAGGGCGATCTTTACATGCTGGGCGCCCGGGTGAAGATTGTGGACTTCTATACCCTGGATGACGGCCTGCTCGGCATTACCGTGGAAGCTACCGAGCGCTTTCGCATTCGCGCACTGGAGCGGGAAGCCGATGGCCTGCTGCAGGCCGAGGTGGAGTTGCTCGACAACTGGCGTTCCTGCTCACTGTCACCGGTGCAGCAGATCCTGTCCGACAAGCTGCAGGAAGTATTCAGCGAATATCCGGAGCTGGCAGACCTGCACCCCAGGCCCCGCTGGCAGGACGCCGCCTGGGTAACCCAGCGCTGGCTGGAAGTGCTGCCCATCAAGAACGACTATACCCAGCTGCTGATGAGCGAGCCCAGCTGCCACCGGGCACTGACCTTTCTGTTATCGATGATCACCCCCGAGCCCCGTCCCGGTCAGCGGCACTGAGGGCCTTACCACAATTCCTGTGGATCCACATCCAGCGACCATCTTACTCGGCGTGCCGCCGGCAAGGTGTCGGCAATGGCCAGCGCCCGCCGGCAGGCCGAGGCCAGATCCCGCCGGCTGTTTGCCTGCAGCAGCATCTGATAGCGGTACTGCCCGGCCTTGCGCTCCATGCGGGCGCTGAACGGGCCCAGGCACAGCACGGTGGCGGGCAGGGCGGGGGTCAGTTGTTGCGCCAGGGGCACCAGAAATTCCCGGCAGGCTTCCCCCTGCGTGGCCTGGCAGCGAAACAGCGCCTGATGGCTGTAGGGCGGCAGCCCGGCCCGGCGGCGTTCTTCCAGCGCGGTGTGGGCAAAGTGGCGATAGCCCTGGTTGGCCAGATCCTGCAACAGAGCATGATCCGGGTGGTGGGTCTGCAACACCACCCGGCCCGGCTTGCTGGCGCGGCCGGCGCGGCCGGCCACCTGAATATAGAGCTGGGCCAGGCGCTCGGCGGCCCGAAAGTCGCCGGCAAACAGGGCGCCGTCCACGTCCAGCATGGCCACCAGGGTGACGTCGGGAAAATGATGGCCCTTGGCCAGCATCTGGGTGCCGATCAGGATCTGGTACTTGCCGGCGCGAATGCCTTCCAGATGCTGCTCAAAGCTGCCCTTACGCCGAGTGTTGTCCCGGTCGATACGAATGGTGCTGTACTGGGGAAACAATACTGCCAGCGCCTGCTCCACCTGCTCGGTACCCAGGCCGGTGCCCACCAGCCTGACACTGCCGCACTGAGGACAGTGGGGCGGTTTGGCTCGCTGGTGATCGCAGTGGTGGCAGTGCAGCCGGTTGCCACTCTTGTGCCAGGTGTAGTGCGCATCGCAGCGCTCGCAGTCGGCCAGCCAGCCGCAGTCGTGGCACAGCAGCACCGGGGCATAACCCCGGCGGTTGAGAAACAGCATCACCTGATTGCCCTGCTCCAGCTCACCGGCCATCAGCTGCTGCAACTGGGGCGACAGTCCGGCCTCCAGCTGCACGTGGCGGCTGTCGAGCAGCAGGTGCTCGGCCACGGTGGCGCTGCCCGGGCGCTGACTCAGGGTCAGCCGTTGGTACTTGCCATTGGCGGTGTTGTGCAGGCTTTCAAAGCTGGGGGTGGCCGAGCCCAGTACGATGGGAATGTTCAGCTGCCGGGCGCGCAGCAGCGCCAGATCCCGGGCATGGTAGCGAAAGCCATCCTGCTGTTTGAATGAAGCGTCGTGCTCCTCGTCGATGATGATCAGCCCCAGCCGGGCAAAGGGGGTGAGCAGTGCCGAGCGGGTGCCAATCACGATGGCGGCGCTGCCGTCCTTGCAGGCCAGCCAGGCGTCGAGCCGTTCCCGCTCGTTCATGGCCGAGTGCAGGGTGCACACCGGCAGCGGAAAGCGGCGCTGAAAGCGGGCAATGGTCTGGGGCGTGAGGCCGATTTCCGGCACCATGACCAGCACCTGTTTGCCGGCCTTGAGCACCGGCTCCATGGCCTGCAGATACACTTCGGTCTTGCCCGAGCCGGTAATGCCCTCCAGCAGAAACGGGCTGAAGCCCTCGGCTTGCTGCAACAGGCTCACCGCCAGCGCCTGCTCCGTGGTCAGGCGCGGCTTGCCGTCCTCATTGATGGTCACTTCACCGTGCCAGTCGGTGGGGGTGGGCAGGGTTTGCCGCTTTTCCGCCAGGCCTTTTCTGGCCAGGGCGTTGAGGGTGGCGGAGGTCACGCCCCGGGCCGCCAGTTCCCCCGGGGGCATGGGCCCCTGAGTCAGCAGCTCGAAGGCCTGCCGTTGTTTGACCGCCCTGCTCAGGGTGGTGCTATCGCCGCTCAGTGCGTGCCAGGCCTCCACCGGTTTGTAGCCGGCATCCTCGCCCTTGCGCAACAGGGTGGGCAGGGCCTGGAAGTACACCTCGCCCGGCGGGTGCAGATAGTATTGTGCCGCCCAGGCCAGCAGTTTGCGCTCGGCTTTCCCGAGCACGGGACAGGTATCAATCACGGCGGTCACCGGCTTGATGCGGGCGAGGTCGACCTCGGTGTGTTCGGGATGGGACAGCACCAGCCCCACCAGAGACCGGTTGCCGAAAGGTACCCTCACCCGGCAACCGGGTAAGGGCAGGGGCAGGGGGCAAAGATAATCGAATTCCCGGCGCAGCGGAACGGGCAGCACCACGCGCAGCAGGCCGGCCTGACCGGGAGGGGGCGTTGCTGGTTTTTTCATCCGCATTTTCCTTGCCTGAAAAAGGGCGATCCTATATTATTCGCACCCTTCACAAAACGTGTAACACTCGTGTGGTGTCTGGCTCAGGATCAGATAGCGACACGGCCTATTGACAGAGGTTGTCCATGAAACAAGGTATCCACCCGGAATACAAAGAAATTGTTGCCAAATGTTCTTGCGGTAACGAGATCAAGACCCGCTCCACCCTGGGCCATGATCTGAACCTGGACGTTTGCTCCGCCTGCCACCCCTTCTTCACCGGCAAGCAGAAGATCGTTGATACCGGCGGCCGTGTTGATCGCTTCAACAAGCGTTTCGGCATGCTGGGCAGCAAGAAGTAAGCTGTTTCGGTTTCGAAAAAAGCGCCTGCGGGCGCTTTTTTGTTGCCTGCCATTTGCGCAACCCCCCTTGTTCCTGCATGGTTAATCAGGTCAGCCCGATACCGGTGTGCCATCATGTTGGTTCGAATCTGTCTTTTTCTGCTTGTTTTATTTCCCCTTGAGGCGGCGTCCGCCTGCCCGCAGTACCACCAGTACGAAACCGTAAATGTCAAAAAGGTAATAGACGGAGATACTGTCCATCTTGAAGATGGCAGACGCATTCGCTTTGTAGGAATAAATTCGCCAGAGCTATACAAAAACGGTCGTTTCGCTCCCGAGCCCGGTGCTGTGGCGGCGAGGCGGTGGCTGCGCAATAAATTGCCTGATGAGAGTCAAATGAAACTGGTTTTTGCCAGAAAAAGGCGTGATGATTATGGACGCCTTTTGGCTCACCCTCTGACCAACGATGGCCGCTTGCTGGTAGCAGGCATGCTGGCGGCAGGCTTGGGGGAGCTGATGCTGATCCCGCCCAATCACGGTCACTGGCGTTGCCTGTTGCAGGCCGAGCAGCGCGCTCGCCGCCGGCAACTGGGTATCTGGTCGCACGGGGTGCCCAATGTGCCCGTGCAACCGGGCTGGCAGCCCCTGTTGATCCGGGTGCATGAAGTACGTGCGCACCGCGGCCGCGTGACGCTGCTGGGTGCAGGCGGACTGGAGCTGCGTGCCGGCCGGCAATTGCCCGCCGAGTCACGCCGGGCACTGGGCCGGCTGCGGACCGGCGAACACTTGTTTGTTCGTGGCCGGGTGCACAGAACCGACGCCGGATGGCTGCTGTGGCTTAACCACCCCTGGCAGTTCTACCGGGAAAAATAACGGGATCAGGCTGGGCAAGGTGAAAAAAGTTGATTAGTATCACATTGTATAAACATTGTGATAAACTTGTTCACAGTGTAATCGAACAAATGTCTACAATCGCATCAGGGTACTTGCAAAATGACCGACTTCCGTCAAAAAGCGCTCGACTATCATGCTTTCCCCAAGCCGGGCAAAATCTCCGTTGAAATCAGCAAGCCGGCAGAGACCGCCAAGGATCTGGCTCTGGCCTACAGCCCGGGCGTAGCCGAGCCGGTGCGCGAAATCGCCGCCGATCCGGAAAATGCCTACAAGTACACCGCCAAAGGCAACCTGGTTGCGGTTATCTCCAACGGTACCGCCATTCTGGGTCTGGGTAACCTGGGACCGCTGGCATCCAAGCCGGTCATGGAAGGCAAGGCGCTGCTGTTCAAGCGTTTCGCCGGCCTTGACTCCGTAGACATCGAAGTCAAGCACCGCACCACCGAAGAGTTCATTCAGACCGTTGAAGCCATCGCCGACACTTTTGGCGGCATCAACCTGGAAGACATCAAGGCGCCCGAGTGCTTTGAGATCGAGCGTGAACTCATCGAGCGCTGCAACGTGCCCGTGTTCCACGACGACCAGCACGGCACTGCCATCGTAACCGCAGCGGGTCTGATCAACTCTCTGGAAGTGCAGGGCAAGGACATCGCCGAAGCCCGCATCGTGTGCATGGGCGCCGGTGCCGCCGCAGTAGCCTGTATGGAGCTGCTGATCAAGTGTGGCGCCCAGCGTGAGAACATCTACATGCTGGACCGCAACGGCGTTATTCATACTCGCCGTGACGATCTGAACGAATACAAGGCGCTGTTTGCCAACAACACCGACAAGCGTACCCTGGAAGATGTGATCACCGACGCCGACGTGTTCGTGGGTGTATCCGGCCCCGACGTGCTGCCGGCCGAGGCCGTCAAGCTGATGGCGCCGAACCCGGTTATCTTCGCCTGCTCCAACCCGGATCCGGAGATCAAGCCCGAGCTGGCTCACGCTACCCGTGATGATCTGGTGATGGGTACCGGTCGTTCCGACTACCCCAACCAGGTGAACAACGTGCTGTGCTTCCCCTTCATCTTCCGCGGTGCTCTGGACGTGCGTGCCACCCAGATCAACGACGAGATGAAAGTGGCTGCCGTTGACGCCATTCGTGCCCTGGCCAAGGAACCGGTACCCCAGGAAGTGCTGGTTGCTTCCGGTTACGACTCGCTGACGTTCGGCAAGGACTACGTGATTCCGAAGCCGATGGACCCGCGCCTGCTGCCCCGCGTGGCCCGCGCCGTGGCCGTGGCCGCCGTGGAATCCGGTGTGGCCCGCATCGCCCTGCCGGAAAACTACATGCTGGACTGAGTTTCGGCCCAGTATGAAAAAGGGGAGCTTCGGCTCCCCTTTTTGTTATTTTGAATGTGAGACGTGAGGGGGAGGGTGAATCTCCTCACCCGTCACTCCTTACTTACGGGTCAGGTATACTCCGGCTTCCATATGGTGGGTGTAGGGGAACTGGTCAAACAGCGCAAAGCGGCCGATATGGTGGGTCTGACCCAGGGTGTTCAGGTTTTGGAGCAGGGTGTCCGGGTTGCAGGAGATATAAACGATGTTGTCGTAGTCCTGCACCAGCTTCACGGTGTCTTCGTCCAGTCCGGCCCGGGGCGGATCCACCAGTATGGTGTTGCACTCGTAGCTTTGCAGGTCCACGCCTTTTAACCGGCGAAACTCGCGTACGCCACGCATGGCCTGGGTGAACTCTTCCGCCGACATGCGCAGTATGGTGACGTTGTCGATGGCATTTTCGGCAATGTTGTACTGGGCCGACTTCACCGACGAGCTGGAAATCTCCGTGGCCAGCACCCGGCGAAAGTTTCGCGCCAGGGCCAGGGAGAAGTTGCCGTTACCGCAATACAGCTCCAGCAGATCACCACTGGCTCCTTGTGTCACGTCCAGCGCCCAGCCCAGCATGTGCTCGTTCATGCGGCCGTTGGGTTGGGTAAAGCTGTTTTCTACCTGCTGATAAATCAGCTCTTTGCCGGCCACGTTCAGCCGCTCCACTACATAATCGCAGTCGTGCACCAGCTTCTGCTTTTTGGCGCGGCCGATAATATGGGCGCTGATGCCTTGTTCTTTCAGCCGGGCGCGTAAATGCTGCACCTCGGCCTGCCAGTCTTCACCCAGCTGGCGGTGATACAGCAGGCTGATCACCAGCTCGTTGCTCAAAGACGACAGAAAGTCTACCTGAAACAGCTTGCGGCGCAGTACCGGGTTGGGCCTGAGCGCTTCCAGCAGCAGCGGCATGGCGGTGTTGATCAGTGCTGAGGCGGCCGGAAACCGCTCAACCCGGTATTTTTCCCGGGTGGCCTGGTCGAACATGATGTAGTAGAGGTCGTCGCCTTCGTGCCACACCCGGAATTCGGCCCGCATGCGGTAGTGCTCGGGTTCGGACGCAAAGATTTCCAGCGCGGGTGGATTGAAGGGAGCAAAGGTCTGCTCCAGCCGGGCGGCCTTTTCGTCCAGTTGGGTCTGGTAGCTGTGCGGGGTGACCTGGGTGCTCATGACGTGCCTCACTTTAAAACGGAGCGCAAATTCTACGGGTTGTAGTGAATTTGTCCAGTTGGCCGCCCCGAAGCTGGTGGCAGTGAGGACTTTTTGCCAGACTTGGGGCAGCATTCAGACTTCAGGAGCCAGCCCATGCGGCGACCCAGGCCGGACGACTTGCGGGAGTGGTGTTACCCCTTCATCTATGAAACCCGCCTCACCTGCGATTATGAAATTCTCACCGACGAGCTCTGCTGCCACCTTGGCGTGGTGCTGGCGGCACTGCCCGCAGGCTGCGACGACATCCAGGTTGATCTCGAGCAGCTACAGCCACTGATTTATCACCTGAACGGGTCGGTACGGGGCAAGAACGGCATTTTTGAGCCGCATATCGAGTGGCTGAAAGAGCGTTACAGCCATTATCAGCAGCAAACCCAGGGCAGGGTAACGGGATTCGTGTTGCCCCGCGGGCCGGCACCGGTGCCGCAGCTGCACCTGTGCCGTTGTACCGCCAAGAAAATTGTGCGCATGCTGGTGCGGCTGGAGGAAGAAGGCAGGCGTTTCGACGAAACCCTGCCCCGCTTTGCCAATGTGCTGGCCAACTTCTTCTGTGTGCTCACCGTGGCCATCAAGGCCCGGCTGAACGTGGAAGAAGTGCCCTACATCAGCGTGAATTACTGAGATTCGGTCGATGGCCGGTAGGGATTTTCCGGCAGCTGATCCATCCTCAGTGGTGGCCGGCGGGCGCCGGTCTTGGGCCCATAGGCGGTGCTCAGATAGCTGAGAATGGTGTCTTCGGTCTGGGCATCAAAGGCCCACAATCCCTGCTTCTCCTGCATCCAGCGGATCAGTGACAGCCAGTGCTCCCGGCTGCCGCTGTTCTGGGTAACCAGTTTGGCGGAATGGCAGGCGGTGCAGTTGTTGCGCACCGTCTCCCAGCCGGGGGCGATGATAAAGCCGGTTTGCGGGTCCAGTTCGGCGGCAGCGGCCGGTATGGCGGCCAGGCCCAGCAGCAGGCCCAGTGCAGCAGTGCGTATCATGGGTGCCTCCTAGACGATTTGCACCGCAATGCGATGGCAGGCGTTGTTGAGGTAGCCTCTGGGGTTCCAGCCCGGCACCACCATGGGTTGCGCCTTGCCATTGGTGTCTACCGCCTTGGCCCAGATCTCGTAATAGCCCTTTTCCGGAAAGCTCAGCTCGCTGTGCCAGTGCTGCCAGGCCAGCCGGTTGACCGGAGCGCGCAATTCGGCCTTGTGCCAGGTGGCGCCAAAGTCGATGGACAGGTGCACTTCGTTCACCGCCAGGTCTCCGGCCCAGGCGTGTCCACGCACCGCCAGTGGCTGGCCCAGCGCGTGGCTGATGCCGGTTTTGGGAAAGGTGATCAGCGATTTGACCGGCATGGATTCAATAATTTCCATATCTTCGTTCGGCACCTGGGTGCCCGGCGCCACCGGGTATTTGGGCACCATATAGGAGGGGGCGGCCATCTTGTTGCCGTCGTGCACCTGGTTGCGGATCACGATTTTCTTCAGCCATTTGCCCGAGGTGGAGGCGGGCCAGCCGCCGCACACCAGCCGCAGCGGATGACCGTTCAGTACCGGCATGTCTTCATCGTTCATGGCCCAGGCGATCAGGGTTTCGTCTTCCAGCGCCTTGGACATGGGCACGCCCCGGGAAATGGCTTCCTTGCTCGGGTCGCCGCTGGGGTGCAGATCGCCGCCGTAGTAGCCGATGTACACCGCGTCCTTTTTGATGCCGCAGGCTTCCAGTACATCCCGCAGTCGCACCCCGGTAAATTTGGGGCAGGCCACCGCTCCCGTCGTCCACTGGTTGCCGCTGGCCGCCGGTACGTATTCACTGCGGCCGTTGCCGCCGCATTCCACCGTCAGCTGATAGCTGTAATGCTTGAAGCGGGACTTGAGCTCGGCAAGGGTAAAGGTGGTGGGGGTCTCGCAGGATTCGCCACCTATCTCCAGGGTCCAGTTGTCCGGGTTCAGAGTGTCAATATTGGGCACCAGGCCGTTGTTGCGCACAAACATGTGCCGGGCCGGCGTGACTTCGTCATCCAGCAGGTGCGGCGGCGTTTCGGCATTGATGGGCCTGTCGTTGAGCACCACCAGTCCTTCCTTGCCCGGCAGGGTAAAGGGTTCGTCCGACTGGGCAAAGGCCGCCGGGATCAGGCCGGCCGGCATGTTTTTGGCAAAGGGAATGCTGGCCCCCAGTGCCGTGGCCATGGCCAGCAGGCCGCTGCGTTTTAAAAAGCCGCGGCGGCTGCCGGGATCGGTTTCCCGGCCCCAGAGTTGCTCATCGGCCTTGATGGGGTCTTCCCGGTAAAGCTCGTGCAGTCCCCGCTGCTGCGGCGGTTGCTTGTTGTCGGAGTCGCTGGCCATGATGTTCTCTCCTTGTGCGTGGTTGGCGATGGGGCTCATATGGTTAACATTCAGGCTATCAAACAGTTCGAAGTTAAATATATGTAAATATTCTGTAATTGCGAGCTCGCTCATATTTGCCGTTTGCAGGAGGTGTGCTTTTTCTGTCGCTAAATATGCATATACAGTCAGATCACCAATGCCTATAATGCCCGCGCTTTGGTGCCGACAGGCGTAAACGGGAATCCGGTGCAAATCCGGAGCTGGCGCGCAGCGGTAAAAAGGAACGAAAGCGACACGGGGAAACTCAGGCACTGCCGCAAGGTGGGAAGCCGTCGCCGTAGGTGGGCCACAGCCCGAGCCTTCAAGCCCGAATACCTGCCAAAGAGGAAATCACAAGGCCTGCTGGCCTCACTACGCGTACTAGGGAAGAACATGTCCAGAAAGTTGTTGGCAGCCGCCTTGCTGCCATGGGCCGCCTTTGCCCAGAATTCATCCGACCCCACCTCCATCACCATCTACAACCGGGTTGAGCAGCCGCTCACCAGTGCTCTGGCCCCGGTGGAAGTGATCACCAAGGCCGAAATTGAACGCCGCCAGCCCCGATCTCTCGTCGACTTGCTTGAAACCCTGCCGGGAATGCAGTTCGGTACCCAGAACGGTGGTATTGGCCAAAACTCCAGCCTCTTTATCCGTGGTACCAATTCTGATCACGTACTGGTGTTGCTGAATGGCAAGCCCATGGCCAGGTCAGTCTCTGGCGATGTGAACTTCAGTCAGCTGCCGGTGAATAATGTGGAGCGCGTTGAGTATATTCGTGGTCCTCGCGCCGCCATTTATGGCTCCAAGGCCATCGGTGGCGTGGTCAATATTATTACCACTTCCAAGGTTAACTCTGCTCAGGTAGGAGTTACCACTGGTAGTCACGACTACTATGCCGCCGATGTCTCCATCAACCAGTGGGTGACCGACGCGACTCGGCTGCAGCTGGCCACCGGTTACCGGGAAACCCGTGGTTACGATGTGGTGGCAGATAATAATGAATCGGATCGCGACGGCTTTGAAAGCAAAAATCTGACTTTGGGTGTGGAGCATCAGCTGGATCCGCGCTGGACGTTGGATGCCAATTTGAACAGCTGGCAGGATGAGGTGGCCTATGACGTCAACCGTGACTTCATCAACCCCTGGGATGGTGATTACTCCCAGACCACCGCCTATCAGGCCGATGCCGGCATTCGTTATCGGGATGAGCAGTTGAATAGCCAGCTGAGCGTAAGCTACGGCGAAACCGAGCTGCTTTCCTGGAATGAAGGCGAAGGCAAAGGCAGCCAGTACCAGACCAACCTCAGCACGGCCGTTACTCAGGTGGCGGGGCTGACCCAGTATCATTACGCCGACGCCGGCTATGTGCTGGCGGGGATGGACTGGCAGCGGGAGCGCTTGTTGTCTAGTTCCAGAGCGCAGGACTGGAACACCTTCCCGCCGGGGCTGATCAGCTTTTCCGCCCCCGACAGGGATAACACCGGCGTTTACGCGTCTGTGTTCCATACCTGGGCGCCCGTGTCCATCGAGCTGACCGGGCGAATCGATGACAATGAGCAGTTCGGTACTTATGACACCTGGCAAACCGCTGTGTCGGTGGAACTGCCGGCGCAGCACAAGGCTACCCTTAGCTATGGTACTGCCTTCAAGGCGCCCAGCTTTACCCAGCTCTACTGGCCTTCCTATGAAAAGCCAAATCTGGAACCCGAAGAATCGGAAAGCTGGGAGTTGATGTTGTCTGGTGATTACTCCTTGCTTGACTGGCAGTTGAATCTGTACCGCAACAATATTCAAAATCTGATTAGTCGACAGGGTGAGAGAAGGTTCGGTAATACCGATGTGGTGATCAAGGGGCTGGAACTGAGCGTCAAGGCGGACACAGGCCTGCTGCATCACACCGTCAGTTTTGAACATACCGATATTGACGATCTGAACAATAATGGTCGTCAGCTGATCCGTCGTGCCAAGCGCAAGGCCAGTTGGACCGGTGATATTGATGTGGCCGATGTCAACCTGTTTGCTCAGGTGTTGTATGTGGGTGAACGGAGCGATAACGATTTCAGTACTTGGCCGGCAAGAGAGCTGGTATTGCCTTCCTACACTATCTGGAACGTCGGTGCCCGCTATCCGCTCACCAGCAACCTGACCCTGAATGGCAAGGTGAACAACCTGTTCGACAAGGACTATCAGGTTACTTATGGCTACGATGCCCCCGATATGGAGTTCTACGTCGGCGCTGACTACCGCTTCTGATCGTCCAGACATTTCCGCCCCAGGCCGGCCCTCGCGCCGGCTTTTTTCTTTTTTGGCCGTTGGCGTTATCATGGCGCCCTTGCACAGCGAGGGCAGTCAGTGGCAAACATTCTTATCTTCGACTCCGGCATGGGGGGGCTTTCCGTCTACCGGGAAGTGCACCGGGCGCTGCCGGCACACCAGTACTTCTACCTGTTCGACAACGCCTGCTTTCCCTATGGCGAGCTGGGCGAGGTCCATCTGGTGGAGCGGGTGCTGGAAC